>JAAYXS010000718.1 GCA_012515775.1 Phycisphaerae bacterium | reverse complement strand
TCATCAACGTGATTTTGGGCGAGGCGCGCTCGGACGCCGATACGTTGCGCGCGGCTGAGCCGATCAAGATCGAGCCAGGCGGATTCCTGGTTGCCCGGGAACTGGCGGGTTTCACCAACAACGAGGGCGAGTACGAAACGCGCTGGTTCTGGGAAATTCACGGCGCCCCGCCGGACGAAGCCTGCTGCTTCCCAGACGGAACGTGCGAGATGCTGCAGACCTTCGCGTGCCTGATGCAGGGCGGCACGCCGATGGGCCCCGGCTCGCAGTGCGACATGTTGAAGTGCCCGGTCAGTGTTGAGCCGGGCGCCTGCTGCTACGGAGAGGCGGACCCGATCCAGTGCGAGGTTATGGACGTAATCAAGTGCCGCGACGAGTACAAGGGCACTTGGCACGGTCCCGGGAGCGACTGCGAGGATCTGAACGGCAACCATGTGGCCGACGTTTGCGAGATTATCTCCACGCCCGAGCAGGCCTGCTGCTTCGACGGCGAGTGTAGAATGATGCCTGTTGAGGCCTGCCGGGAGGAAAAAGGCGAGCCGCAAGGCCCCGGCTCAATCTGCGTCGGAGACTGGGACGGCGACGGCAAGGATGAAACGTGCGAATCCAAATGGCTCCAGCCGCCCGATTTGAGCAGGACCGGCATCGACGTCAGGGACATGCAGCCGATAGCATTGGCTGACGACTTCCTCTGCACTGAAACCAATGCTATTACCCGGATCGTGATTTGGGGATCGTGGTTGCACGATGAGTATCCCTTTGATCCGGCAAACATCAATGTCACGCTTAAGCTGCGCGAGGACATTCCTGATCCGGACGGCTCCGGCCCCCTGTACAGCATGCCGGGCAAGGTGCTCTGGTCCCGGTCCTACCGCCCCTACGAATTCCGGGTCGAGGTGTATCGTAAGGACATTCTGGAAGGCTGGTGGGATCCTTCCCGCGCCGATTCGTACATTTTCCCCGGCGATACCGTTTGCTGGATGTACACGTTCGATGTTCCAGTGACAGAAGCGTTCTGCCAGCAAGGGTCGCCTGACAAGCCGATTGTCTACTGGCTCGACGCCCAGGCCACAATTCCAGATTATCCTGGAACTCGCGTCGACTTTGGCTGGAAGACCAGTACCAAGCACTGGAATGACGATGCCGTCTGGCAATACAGGACCGGCGGCCTGGAAACGCCATTCCGTGAGTTGCGCTATCCGAAGCCTCACCCGTGGGCTGGACACTCAGTGGACCTGGCCTTCGCGCTCCAGACTGAGCCGTGCGTAGGCGCCGTAGGCGCCTGCTGCCGGCCGGGTGGATGCCACCTGATCACTGAGGCGGACTGCCTGATGAGCTTCCCGGCATGGTGGATGGGACCGGGCACAAACTGCGACGACCTGGACGGCAACGGCGTGGCCGACATCTGCGAGCCGGTCGTTCCGCAGGCCTGCTGCTTCCGCGACGGGAGTTGCGCGATGTTGTCCCCTGGCGATTGCTTGGCCGCGCGCGGCACGCCGATGGGCGTGGGAACCACCTGCACGCCGAATCCCTGCGACCCCCTGGGCGCCTGCTGCGACGGAATCGCCTGTACGGTTGAAACCGAACTCTCCTGCTACTTACACCCCCATCGCACCCAGTGGATGGGGCCCGGTACCGACTGCAGCGACCTTGACGGTGACGGCGTCGCCGACGCGTGCGAGACGCCGTTTATACAGGCTTGCTGCTTCCTCGACGGCAGTTGCAGCATGTTGTCCCCATGGGATTGCGAGGCCGCCCGCGGCACGCCAATGGGCACAGGCACGGATTGTGCCACCATCGAGTGCCCCGTGTACTTGGGCGCCTGCTGCTACGGAACCCACTGTGCAATTACAACCCAGGCCAGTTGCGTGGCGGCTAAGCCTGGAATGTGGGCCGGTCCGGGGACCGACTGCGATGACCTGGACGGTGACGGCATAGCTGACGTCTGCGAGACAATCGTCTACCAGGCCTGCTGCGAGCGCGACGGCACCTGCAGTATGAGAACCTATGACGAGTGCCGCGAGTTGGGCGGCCAGCCGCAGGGCCCCGGATCGGCGTGCGTCGGCGATTGGGATGGCGACCGCCGCGACGAGACCTGCGAAGCCAAGTGGATTCAGCCTCCAGACTTGGCGCGCACCGGCATCGACGTAAACACCTCGCTTCCGCTAATGCTGGCCGACGATTATCTTTGCACCGAAAAGAACGCGATTACGCGCATTTACGTCTGGGGTTCCTGGTACCGCGACCAGTATCCCGAGGACCCCGGTAATGTATACTTCACCCTCGCCTTCCATGAGGACGTTCCCGACCCGGACGGCGACGGCCCTGGATATAGCATGCCCGGCCGGCTGCTGTGGAGGCGGGAGTTCAGGCCGCACGATTTCCACGTCGTACCGTTCCAAGAGCACATCGAGGAAGGCTTCTGGCGGAATCCTGGCCAGGCGGGCACTTATGTCTTCCCCGGTGACACGGTGTGCTGGTTGTATATCTTCGATATCCCCGCGACTGAGGCCTTTTGCCAGCAAGGCACGCCCGACCGTCCGCTCGTCTACTGGCTAAGCGTCCAGGCCACCCCGGGTCCGACGACGGTACCGTCGCGTGAGCCGTTCTTCGGCTGGAAGACCTCGACCAAACATTGGAATGACAACGCCGTGCACCGCTATGACGACTCTACCATGGTCTCCATCTGGAAGGAGCTGGTGTATCCGGAAGGCCACCCGTGGGAGAAGAAATCTATTGACTTGGCGTTTGCTTTGGATGCGGAGCCGTGCGTTTGGACACCCTCTGAACCCGAGGAGAAATGACGGCCAGTGCGACGACTTCGCCAGTGACTGCGCAAACACCCCCCTGGGCGATTGCGCACTCCTGCAATAGCGCAGGCGCGCCACTGTGCCGCTACGGTAGACCGGCCGACAGCCGGCAAGTGCGAGCAGAGCTTCGTGGGCGAGCGGCATTGGCCCAGCGCCAATAGCCGCCTGGCGGCTCTGTCAACAGGGCTCCACGTTCCGCAACCGAGCGTGGAGCCCTCTGTTCGTCACCTGCTCCCCCGGCCCCCTTGTCACCTTATCACTTTATCACCTTATCACCTTGTTACCCGACCCGGCTGGATCCCCAACGCGGAACTGCTGGCCCCGGCGCCGCCTGACTCTTTCAATTGCCCAGGCTTTTCGCCCGAATCCGGTTCAGCTTCAGGTCCGTAACTTCCAGCCAATCCGAGAACGGCTTGCCCGTCAGCAATTCCGCCAGCGTCTGCGCGGCGATCGTCGCCTTGATCCGGAACTGCCCAGAGTTGTCAGTGAAATCCCCCTCGACTGAACGGACATTCTCGATTCCGGCCAGCGCCTGCTTCAGTTTAAGGTACGATCGGAAGTCCAGCGGCCGTACCTCCAGTTCAATATCGCCGCCAAATGAGATCTGCGTCGACCACTGCTCCATCACCGATTCGTACAGCTTGATCGCCAGCGCCGGACGCCGCCCTGCGGATTCGGCCGGTGGAAACGTCGCCTGGACCAGCGCTTCACGCGCCGCTTGCG
>JAAYXS010000717.1 GCA_012515775.1 Phycisphaerae bacterium | reverse complement strand
TCCAGCCCCGCGGCGACCTCCGGGGCAGTCAGGTGGCAGCCCTTGCCGGTATTTATCTGTGTAACCTGCGACGCCATCCGCCCCAGCCGTTCCGCGTCGCGCGTAGTCTGCAGATCGCCGACGAGCACGGCCACCGCGTCCGAGCCAAGTGCGGCGATCGTTTTTTCAAGTAATGTCGTCTTGCCGCTGCCGGGTGCGCTCATCAAATTCAGAGCGATTAGACCGGCGCTATCGAGCCGCCGCCGGTTCTCCCGAGCGACCGCATCGTTAGCCTTGAGCACACTTTCGACGACGTTAATCTTTTTCATGTCCTGACTGCTGGACCTCGCACGTGATAGATTTCAGCAGGATATCGTTTCCCGCCACGAGCCGCACGTCCGCCTGCCGGCATTGCGGACAGAGGTAATCGTCAATCTTCGCCTCGAAGCGAGTCGAACACAGGCGGCATTCCGCGACCGCCTTGATCTCCGTGACCTTCAGCGTCGCGCCCTCGGCCAGAGTTCCCTGGGTGACGGCCTGAAAGGCTAGTTCCAAAGCCTCGGGCACGACCAGTTGCAGAGCGCCGATTTCCAGCTCTATAGCCGAAACCCGGGCCGCTCCGTTCTGCTGGGCGACCTCCAGCACGTGCTCTACTAGGCTGGCCGCGATAGCCATTTCGTGCATTCGAAGCTCCTGGCGAACTCTCGCGGCAGCATCGGAACGGCTCCCATAGTTCTGCAATCCACGGGCCACAAAGAGACGCGTGCGGCCCGATTTCGGCCCGCAGAGCAGGGGCGCTATCCCGCGCGGCGCGCCGGCGCGCGGATTCTCGCGCAAAAACTGGCAATCATGCCCAGCCTGTCCGATTATAGAGGCAGCTTACAAATCAAACAGCAGACCTTGCTGACCGGTCATGGGATAAATCACGACCGGAATGACCCTCGGCTGGAGCGGCGGTAGGGTGGCCGGTTCCGGGGAGGGTGTGGTGGCCGCCATGCGAGGGCCGCTCGGCTTGGGCTGGCTTTTCGGTTTCCTGCCGCGGGCCGGCTTCGGGGGTGTTGCCGTCGCGCGGCGGGCTTTGGCGACAAACGCCTCCACCTCCTGGAAGTCCCAAGCCTCCCGTGGGACCGGTCGGCCCCGGCTGTCCGTGACCCGCGCGCCGTAGTCGTCCACCAGGACGCGCGCCGCAAACCGGTCACAGCGGGACTCCTTCCGCCGCGGGCTCCGGCCGGCCGTCTTTACGAGGTAGTGGTAGAGCTCGTGCAGGTAGACGAACAGCGCGAGCTGGTACGGGTCGGCGATGCTCAGGCGGTAAATCGCGCGCCACCAGTGGGTGCGGTTTGACTTGGCCCGAGCGACTTGCGTACCCATCGCGTACGGGTAACGCACGTGGCGACCGAGGTTTACGAAAATTCGGGCGTCGCGATAAAAGCAGGTGCCGGAGAAATCGGCTCCGCGGCTGTAGCGCACGCTGACGCGCAGCCGGTCATGGCGATAGGGCTCGCTGTATCGGAGAAAGAGCGCCAGGAGTCGCTCGCTATCCAGATCTGTCGAATTGCGAAACTCCATTCCGCGCCTCGCTCCTCGGTTTTTTCATGAGAACGCGAGGCGTGGAAAATTGCAAATGCGCGGAACGGGCGGGCCGGACGAAGCGCCTTCTGCATCACGCGCGGCGGCGCCGGAGACGCGCCGCCGCGGCCAGCGCCACGCCCCACAGCACGGCTGAGCCCGGTTCCGGGGTGAGGAGCGCCGCCAATTGTGCGAAACCCTCGCGCTGATCTCCCAATTGGGCGTAGGCACCGACCGAGATGCTGTAGGTATGACTGAGGTCCATGACGTAAGTGTTCGTATATGGCAGCACGTCGTCCACCCAGCCCACGGAATCCTCGAATTCCCAGGATCTTGTATCCAGGGTTTCGTCCGTGGTCACATCTCGAAGCAAGTAAATCAGCCCACTTTCAAACGAGTGGTAGCCAGCCGCGCCGTCGAAGGCAATCGTCAGCGCAGTGGCATTTGGATGGAATAGGTAGTGTACCTCAGCTTGAACACTATGGTCATAGAAATAGTCCTCAATACTTTGGGCACGCGCGTAGACGTTCAGTTCATCCGCGCCACTGCCTAATGTATTGCTCTCAATTTGAATGAAATCAGTCTCGATAGTTTTGGAACAACCGCCGCTAACCGGCACTACGCCCAGAAAATCGTAATTAACATCCTCGATGTGTCCCCAGGCATGGTGCGATTGCTCAACAATGGTGATCGGCAATAGCCCCGCACGCGCACCGCCCGCAAGCACTGCCAGCACACCTACACTCACCGCCAGATGGCCCGCCGTCGAATTGAACGCACATTTGCACATTCTTTCGCTCCCAGTTGCGACGTCCTGGCAGGCGGCCGGCACACACGCTGCATGATTGGCGGCCGCCCGTGCTGTCCGGCTTAGTGCACGCGCTCCACGCCGGAAGCACCCTCTCTATGTGAGTGTATGGCGCGGCGCGAGAGGATAACTCATCAAATATGTAACGGTCCGAATTGGCGGCAGTTAGCTCTCTGATACCACGACTGACGAGTGCGACTGTCGCGACAGACCGGATTGACTGGGTCTCGCCCGGCGTGTCTGTGCAAAGCCGGGCAAGAGGGCTTGCTCAATAGATTCCGCTTGCACGGCCCGGCGCTGAACGCTGTCGCCGCCATGCCAGGGCCGGTAAACTCGCTTCAGACGCGCCCGATTGTATGTTCAGAGGATCAACCATGTTTCAAAGAGCATTCTCGCAAGCTCCCTGGGAGTCCCAGATCGGCTACTGCCGCGCCCTGCGCGCCGGCCGGCACATCTACGTCACGGGCACCGCGCCGGTGGCAGACGGCGGCGGCGTTTTTGCTCCGGGCGACGCCTACGCCCAGGCCCGCCGCTGTATCGAGCTTATCGGCCGTGCGTTGCGCGAACTGGGGGCCGACCTGGCACACGTCGTCCGCACCAGAATGTTCGTGACCGAAATCGCCCGCTGGCCCGAATTCGGCCGCGCGCATCAGGAATTCTTCGGAGCACATCCACCCGCGACACCATGGTCGAGGTTAAATCGTTGATTCACCCGGATATGCTCATCGAGATTGAAGCCGAGGCCGTGTGCCCGGATGACCGCGACGGCTGAGGGGTGCCGCTGCCGCACCCGCCAGAAGCGGGACGGCTGGGTTAGCCGTCTCTAAATTCGCGGTGCACGACTCCGGCACGGCGTTCGCGGGCGCGCACTGAGTAGCAGAACCGGCTCGTGCCGAGCCGGAGTCTGACCAGAGTGCCCCAATCGCTCAGAACGCACCCCCAGCACGCACCGCGGGCCTTGCGTGCGCTTCAAGCTCGGATCCTTTGCCTGTCCGCGAGCGGCCCCATCCGCCGCGGAAACCGCGACTCCCCCCTCTTGATCCCTTGATCCCTAGATCCCTTGATCCCTCTCGATGTTCTGTCCCGGCATTCCGGGGCGGCACGCCCCGGCGCTGCTCCCGGGCGTCACGCTGCGCAGCTACACCCGCCTTCAGTCACGTGTCGGCGAATTTCTTGACGGAGTGTAAGCTCGTGACTAGCCTACGCATGTCGGCCCGCAGCCGCGGTGCAGGCTCGGCTTGAGAACGGAAACCGAAACTGATCTCGGGCGCAGGGGACGGCGCTGCCGTAGCCGCTGCACGTGCTAATTTGAGGGTGTAGCTCAGTCGGTAGAGCAACGGCCTTTTAAGCCGTGGGTCCAGGGTTCGAGTCCCTGCACCCTCATTT
>JAAYXS010000716.1 GCA_012515775.1 Phycisphaerae bacterium | reverse complement strand
TTCACGTACTCCGGCATCTGCGGCACGGCGGTGATGTCCATGATGCCAATGATTTCCCGCACTTTGAGAATCTCCAGCCCGTATTCCTCGTTGGCCAGGCTGAAGGTCAGGTACTTGCCGCCGCGGGTGGCGGCGCTCTGGGTTAGAGGCGTTTGCATGACGGCTTGCACGTGGTTCTCCTAATTCACGACTGCGGCGGCGAGAGGTTCCGCCGCTGTGGTACTATCGACCGCACACTCAGCGTCTGTTTCGCTCGCGGTGAACTTGGGCTCCGGCGCTGCGCAGCGCAGGCTCTGGACGTGCCGGTTATGCATCTGCAGAATGCCGGTCGGGTCGAGAATCAGACCCACCCGGCCATCGCCCAGTATCGCCGCGCCCGAAACGCCGCTGACCTGCTTGAAGCGCTCGGCCAGCGACTTAATTACGACTTGCTGCTGGCCGATCAGCTCATCAACTACCAGTCCTATCTTGCGCGTTTCGCACTGTACGATGATGACGATGTTCTCGCACGGATCGATCCGCTGTGAATAACCGAACAGTTCGCCGAGCTGTACCAGCGGGCACAACTCGCCGCGCACCATCATCACCTCGCCGCGGCCCTGGACGCTGCTGATGTGGGCCTGCTGCGGCCGCAACGATTGCTCGATCAGCACCGTGGGCACCACCACCCGTTCGCGGCCGACGCGCACGATCATGCCGTCTATGATGGCCAGCGTGAGCGGCAGCCGGATCAGGAAGGTCGTGCCGCGGCCGGGCTCGCTTTGAATTTCAATCTTGCCGCGCAGCGCGTCGACATTGCGTTTCACCACGTCCATGCCGACGCCGCGCCCGGAGATGTCGGTCACCTGCGCGGCCGTGGAAAAGCCGGGCTGCACGATCAGGGCGTAGGCCTGCTGATCGGTCAGTTGCTCGTCGCGCCCGATCAGCCCGCGCTGCACCGCCTTGGCAATCAGCTTTTCGCGGTCCAGCCCCCGGCCGTCGTCGCGCACCTCAATGACGATGCAATCGCCCTGGTGGTAAGCGTCGAGCCAGACGTTTCCTGTGAGCGGCTTGCCAAGCTGGCGGCGCGTTTCGGGCGGTTCGATGCCGTGGTCGACCGCGTTGCGCACCATGTGTACCAGCGGATCGGAAATGCGTTGGATGACGGTCTTGTCCAGTTCGGTTTCCTCGCCGCTGATGTGCAGCTCGACCTCGCGGCCGGTTTTGCGCGAGACGTCCCGCACCAGCCGCCGCATCTTCTGCAGCGTGGGGCCGATGGGCACCATGCGCATGGACATGGCCGTTTCCTGGACGTCGCGCACGATCTTCGTGACCTGCGAGACGTGCCGGGCCAGCGCGTCGTTCTGCCGCGTGCCTTCGTGCAGGTTGACCATGGTCTGCGCGATCACCAGTTCGCCCACGGCGTCGATCAGCAGATCGAGCTTATTGATGTCAACGCGGATCGACTGTTCGCCCTGGCCGGCGGCCATCTGGCGTGACAGGGCGCTTTCCACCTGTTCCTCCGTCACGGCGCCCTGCTCGACCAGAATCGCGCCCACCTTGCGCCCGCCGCCCGGCTCGAGCGCTTGTTTCTGAAGCGCGCTGGCGATTTGCTCGCGCGTGACGCCGGCCTCGGAGATGAGCAGTTGGCCGAGCTTGGGGGTTTCGCGGTCGGGGGCGACTGCGTCCTGGCCCCGCTGCGCCGCGATGGTCCGCAATTCGAACATGATCGAGCTGATGTCGGGTTGCGGGCAGACCCGGTCCCGCGGCTCCGCCAGATAGTTTTGAATACTGGCGATCTGTTCCTTGAGCAGGTCTACGCCCGCCAGTATGCGGTCTACTGTGTGCGGCGTGATCCGTAACTCGTTCTTGCGGCCCAGATCGAGGATCGTCTCGATTTCGTGCGTGAGCTGGTTGATGTCGCGCAGGTTCAAAAAACCCGCGATTCCCTTGATGGTGTGAAAAGGCCGAAAGAGCTCGTTGATTTTGGCGGTATCGGCGGGGTCG
>JAAYXS010000715.1 GCA_012515775.1 Phycisphaerae bacterium | reverse complement strand
GGCGCCGGGATTGCAGTCGGCATTGAATGGGAAGTGCTTGATTGAAATCGAGATATCGTCGCGCGTTTCGTAGAGTTTGACGAGTTGTCTTTCAATGTTGTAGCAGTCCCGGCACTGATAGTCAGTGAAGCAAACGATGCGGATCGGCGCTTCGGCCGGGCCGACGCGATAGCGGCCGGTAAACATGGGCGGGCCGGTATCAGGCGGGGCGTCGGGCGCAGGCTCAACCTGCTCTGGTTGCGGGGCGGCCGCGACGGGCGCTTCCGGGGGCTGACCTGGAGACGGCGGCTGCGGCCTCTGTGCGCCCGCGCTATCGGGAGGCGTCGCGTACGGAGGCTGCGATGGAGCCGGGGCCGGCGAAGGGGTCGGTCCCGACACGATCTGGCGGGAGCGTTCGATGATTTCCTGCGCCGCGGCGGAGCGGTCCTGCTCGGCCCGTTCGGCGACCGCGGCACGGTGCGAGGCATCCCAAATGCCGAGTGCGAGCGAAGTAAGAACGAAAACACTGCCGAGCACGACCGCGGGGCCGTGAGGTCTTGCCGGGCGAATGGCGGCCAGCTCGATCGTGATCCAGAAGGCAAAATTGGCCACGTGCGCCGCCAGGCAGTAGGGGCAGACCATCCGCGTGGCCACAATAACCACGCAGAAGCCAAGAGAAATCAGCGCGCCCAAGCGCACCAGGTAGCGAAAAGCGGGCGACACGGCGCCAAGTAGCGTGACCCAGGTGATGAGGGCGGCGAGGAAATACGCCAATCCCAAGTACGCAACCGGCCACTCGAACGACCCGAGCTTGACTCGGCCCCAGACGCTGGCGGCCGCTTGGGCGCAAGGGCTGCCTTCGCCGCAGCCGGGCAGGCTCATGCCGGCAAGATGTTCCAACACCAGTGCCAGGGAGGCCAAGGTGGCGAGCGCGGCGAAGATACTGGCAACGATCAGCGAGATGGTGGAGGGGGCGTTTCCGGCGGCGGCGGCTGACGAACGTTCGGCCGGCGTGGCTAGGCGACGTTGTTTCCTCGATGACTCCTCAGTGTGCACAGTGGGTCTCCGGGTATGGCTCGTATGCGTTTAGTTCGGTGGTGTGCGGCCATTGGAACGTGCTGGGCCAGGCGTCAATAGCCCAGGTGCTTGCGCACGAGGGCGTCCTTTTCGCTCTCGCTCAAGCGCTCCCAGCCGCCCTTCCAGCCCGCGCTGTCAGCACAGCAGAAGGCGATTACGTAACCCTTGTATTCGATGGTCGGCGAAGACGGACCAATCTTCTTGCCGCTGAAATCGTCGATGTCGTTGATGGGCACCTTCGTTCCCGGAGGGGCCGGCGGAAGGACAAACGCGGCGAGGGGCTGAGCCGGCGCGGGGTTGGCGGCAGGCGCGGCTGAGGCGGGCGTTGTTGGAACTCCGCCGGCCGGCAACGCTGCGGCTTTGGAAGTATGCTGATCTTTGTCCAGCAGCGTCACGGCGGCGGTGCCGCCCAGGAGGACTACGCCCAAGCCGATGCCGATAGCAAGCGGATTCAAACGCCGCGGCGGCGCAGTTCGTCGCTTTGGCGGTCTCTTTGACGTGTGTTTTTCCATCTTCCTCGTCCCACGTTGGCTGTTGCTGAAGGCCGTTCGGTCGGGTCGGCCCAGCGGATTCCAGTATATCGGCGAGGCGAGGCTTGCTCAATGAAATCGGTAATTCGCCCCTC
>JAAYXS010000714.1 GCA_012515775.1 Phycisphaerae bacterium | reverse complement strand
TGGGTGAAGGATCCCCCCGCCACCAGGAGCGGTGGTTGCGGTCCCTCGCCATCCGGGTCCCACGTCGCGAGGGCATAAACCGTGCCGTTGACGCCCGTTCCAAGCGGCCGCCATAGCGGCTCGTCCCAGGTGGCGATATACGGCAGGCTGACACCGCCGGCCTGCGAAAAGCTGCCGCCGGCAACGAGTTGCGCGGGCAGCGGTCCGTCGCCGTCAGGGTCCCAGTTCACCACCGCGTTTACACGGGAATTGAACCCGGGCCTCACGAATCCCGGGAGCCAATCGGGGCACGGGCAATCCTGGCATTCGTCCGGAACGCCATTGTGGTTGCAGTCGAGGCTGGTGCCGGCTTCCACATCGCACTCATCGGGTGTGTGGTTGCCGTTGCAGTCCTGGCTGACGCCGGAGCTGATATCGCATACATCCGGAATCCCGTTGTCGTTGCAGTCCGGCTGGCATTCATCCGGTACTCCATTCCCATCGTAGTCCAAACTGAACCCGGAACTCACGTCGCAACTATCCGGCACGCCATTGCCGTTACAGTCGCTGCTCCTGAGCATCTCCAAATCACACGAGTCGGGCAGGCCGTTGTCGTTGCAATCAGCGCTGGGCACGAAACCGTCAAACTCCATCGCCTCATACGCGGAAGTCGTAGCCGCCCGCCACAGGCTGAGGTGTGCGCCGTCGTGTCCGTACAGGTTCAGGTCGCGCACCTCGTACGGGCCGTCGATGCCGTGCGCGCCGATGTGGGCCCCGGCGAACTCCAGCGTCAGTGTCTGAAGGCCGCTCACGAGAGGTACAGGGTTCGATATGCACTGAAAATAGGCCCCGCAGTCGGCGACGAGGCAGGCGCTGCAGGCATACTCATCGGCCGCGCGCGCGTAGAGGCCCAACGTCACCTGCAACCGGTCGAAATCGCCGTCAGTGTCGTCGTCGATCGCAACGTCGCTGACCTCCCCGGTCAGGTAGAGGGGTGGGCCTTCAAACTGGCTAAGCAAATATGCCTGTGTCTGCTGCGATAGGTCGTGCAGCGCATCGGCCGGCACGGCCCCCTCACTGCTCACGTACATCAGGTCCGCCTCGCGAATCGTGTATGGCCCGTTCTCGCCCGTTGCCAGGATAGCCGCCGCCTGGATGCACGCGGTCATGCTTTGCGGACCGCCGGCCAGCGTCGCGTAGCCATAGGCCCGCAGCGGCTGGCCGGTGGCGGTTTCCAGCATGATGCTCAGGATGTAATCGCCCGCGGTGATGATCGAAATGGGCGCGGTGATGCACAGACGGTCGTACAAGCCGTTGCCGTTGGTATCCACGCCCTGGTCGGTGAACGCCCCGCTGCCGAAAGTGGCGCTTTGCGCGACGACCCGGACTCTGGCGCTGGCCACGCGCGCGAAAGGCACTTCGTTGCTCGTCAGCCCGGTGATATCCGCGACTGCCAGGTACTCGCCCACCTGTTCAGCTAGGAACACGGCGCTGTACAGCCCGTCGCCGACGGCGTGGTCGCCGTCCTCCCCGTTGTCCAGGAGCGCGATCGTAACGGAATCTCCCACCGGCGGCTTCAGCCAGACCGAAACCTCGGCCCCGCTGACCGGTGCCGCATTCTCGAAAACGAACGCGGTCAGCACCGGGGCTGTCCCCTGCGTCACTACGGGGTCTAACGCCAACAGGTTACAGCCGACGGCGCTGTCGGTTATGAGCTCGATGATAAGCGCCGGCTGATCGGAAAGGCCGCCCGGTGGGGCGTACAAGTTCACAGTATAGCTTCCGGGACCAGCCAGGGAAATACGTATATGTAGTGAAACCCTGGTTGATCGCAGGGCGACATGATGAAGCCGCTGGGAGCGGGCGGGCCTTCGCAAAATTGGAAGCACCCATAGTACGTCTCGACGGTTTGCTCGTTCAGCAGCTCGCCGCCCGGCCCTATGATCTCCGTGGCAACATCGTTTGCTGTGGAGGCGATCAGAATCTGAACCTCGGTAGCCTCGTCCACGTCAAGCACGACGGTGTCCGAAGGCACGTCAGGCGCCAGGCGCGCGACGGCAACTTGCGTCGAAGTCAGGGCAAGCTCGGCTCCCAGCGCACAAGTCGCGGCTCCCAGTGCAAACGAAACCACCACGATCACCCGCGCGCTCATTCTCGTCACGCGCACCTTCGC
>JAAYXS010000713.1 GCA_012515775.1 Phycisphaerae bacterium | reverse complement strand
TTCGGGCGAACATTAACCGAATTCTACAGCCTTGGGCCAACCGGTCAAAGCGATTTCGGCGACAAGTGGTCGGATTTGTAGCCTGGGCCGGCGCGTCCGGCGGGGCGGAGGAGTTGCTTTTGAATCGCGCCGGCCGCCCCCGCTGATAGCGCGAGGAGTACAAACGCGCCCAGGAACCACGCCAGGGCGCCATCTGTCTGTGGCCAGGAAAGCTGACAGAAGCGGCAGGTGCCAAAGAGGTTGACGGCTATGGCGAGAACTATGAGCACGTAGCTGATGTTAGTCAGGCGCCCACACACGCCTTCCGCGACCAGCAGTAGCAGCAATGGCAAGAGCTCGATTATGTAACGATTGCCGAACTGGTAGGCGCCGGTGGTTCGGAACAGCAGCAAACCGGCCATGAAAGGCACGACGCCCGCCGCCAGTGCCAAGGCGAGTCTATTGCGGCGGCGCCAAGCCAGGAACAGATAGAGCAGGGGAGGGGTCACGATGAACATGCTGTTGCCGCGGCCGTCGAAACTGAGCCGGCCGTGCCCGTCCCGGCTCAGTTCCCAGTTCCAGAAATAGAACTTGGCGTTGGTCGCCAGGAAGTGCGGGTGGAATTGTCCATAGCGGTAGTAATCCGGGGCCAGCTCGGCCGCACCGGCAGTCTGCATGAGCGCTTTTTGGCCGCTGTCGAACGGGCTTCCGAAGCGGGCCTGGTTGTAGGCGCCTTGCACAAGAATTGCCACAATACAGGGCAATGCAAATGATGCGCAGTTTCTCAGCCATGCTGCCAAGCGCGCCCGGCGCGGGCCGCTGGTCTGAAACCAGAACAGCGTTAGAAAGTAGGGGGCTATGAGAACGACAATATTGCGTCCGAGGACCGCCGCCCCGAACGCGGCGCCACTGAGAAGCGCGGCGCGCCACGTCAACTGCGGAGCACACGACAGGATGCAGGCCACCAACAGCGCCGTAAGCGTGATGATCTGCACACTGAACCAGACTGAGCCGATGCAAGCCGAGTAGAAATGAACCGTGCCGAACGCCAGCAGGACGGTTAGGGCGATGCGGGCCGGTTCGGTGGTCGCGCACCACCCTGCGCGGTCTGCCCGCCGCAACAGCACGTAGAATAGCGCGACGTTCAGGGCGCCGAACAGTGCGTCGATCAGGCGATCGCTAACGCCGGGGCCGAACAACGCTACTACCGGCGTCAGCAGCGCCGGCGCCAGCGGCCCCCAGTATCCATAGTACTTGCCATCCACAACGGACCAATCCAGCAGGCTGCGTCCGCGATGCCACTGTTCCAGGAACTGCCGGCGCTGAAGTTCTGAGATCGCGATGTTCCGCCGTTGGGCCAGAGCGGCCAGCGCCTGGTCGGCCGCGGCCTCGTCGCGCTGTTGCACGGCGGCCAGTTGCTGCGGGCGCACATGCGATTGTCCGTGCAGGAAGGCGTCGGCCAGCAGCAGCAGGTGTGGATGAGGCGACTGAACAAAGTGGAATCGCAGGTCGCCGGCCACGAATAGGTAGACGAGCCCGGCCGCCGCTCCCAGCAACACGGCGCGTCCGCCGGGCGAATGGGCGATACGGAGTACCAGGCTGTGCCGGGCGGGGCGGGAGGTTATGGCGC
>JAAYXS010000712.1 GCA_012515775.1 Phycisphaerae bacterium | reverse complement strand
TCGTGCCCGATCACACCCTGCAGCTCGTCCCGGTTGAGCCGCTTCAGCAAGCCCGCCGTCACCGCCACCGCGGCCTTCTCCGGGCGCCGCCCAACGGCAAAGGCGTTCAGCGACGAATCGTCGATGATGTACACGCGCGGCATGGCCGGCAATCCGGCGGCGATGCTCATCTCCTCGACCACATTCCACAGTTGCGGCGCCTGCTCCTTCGTAATCTCGCGCGCCCCGGCGGACTTGAGGATGATGCTATCACCCGCCCCGACCGCGATCGCCCAGAGAACCAGCCAGATCACCACTGCCACCGCCACACCCATCGCGGCGGCTGCTTCCATGCTGACTACCGGGCTGACTACCGGGGCCTCAGGAACGTAATAGTAGCTTGGATGAGCGCGTGACCAGCCGCCGTCCAGATGCGCGGCCAGAGACATTCCGATCACCGCCCCGAGCAGGACCAGCACCGCCCCCATCGTCCCTATCAGAACCCATGAGCGGCGTCGATTACTGGCGATTGCTTCCCACATCTGCGGGGCGCGTCCTCAAGAATGGGCCATTAGCCTGCCGTGTATGGCCTGTCAGCCTGCCGTGGCCGGTCGCTTTTCAGAACTAACAACTAACAACTAACAACTACTCAGAACTTCACCGCCACCGGCGCACGCTCGTCGCGCCCCTGCAGTTCGAAAAGCGTCGCGGGCTGGAACGCAAAGCTGCCGGCGACCACATTTGCCGGGAACGATTCGATGCGCGTGTTGTACTGCATGACGCTATCGTTGTAGAACTGCCGCGCAAAGCTGATCTTGTTCTCAGTGGAAGTCAGTTCTTCCTGGAGCGCCAGGAAGTTCTGGTTTGCCTTGAGATCCGGGTAGGCCTCGACTACCACCATCAAGCGCCCCAACGCCTGCGACAGCTCTCCCTCGCTGCGAATGCGATCGTCGACAGTCTGCGCCCCGGTCGCCCTGGCCCGCGCCTGGACGACCGCGTCCAGCGTGCCGCGCTCGTGCTTCGCGTAGCCCTTGACCGTTTCGACCAGGTTGGGAATCAGATCGTGCCGCCGCTTGAGCTGCACGTCGATTTGCGCCCAGGCATTCTTGACCTGGTTGCGCAGCCGCACCAGCCCGTTGTACGTGCCTATCACCCACAGGAACGCCAACAACAGAACGGCCACTACAACCAACAGCACAATCGTCACAGGTCCCATCAGCTTTTCTCCGTCTGGCTAGTGTTCTGTCGAAACAACTGCCCGAGAAATTCCGCCACCGGCGCGTTCGGCTCGCCGCCGCCGACAACTGTCGCCAATTCGCCGGCGTCAAACCACAGCCCGTGCCCCGCCGGACAGCGGTCCAGTTCAACCGGGGGCCGCGTCCCAACCGGCTGCACGCGCATTCTGCGCCGGCAGCGCGGACAGCGGCGTTTATCCCGGCTGGTTGGGCCAGGGTCGCGCACCGCCGCCTCGAGCGGGTCGGTAACCGCCGCCTCCAGCAGTCCAGTGCGCCCGCCGGCCAGTTCCGAAATCAGCTCGAGTTCCCCGGTATCCAGCCACACGCCGTGGCAATCGACGCAGTAATCGACCTCCACCCCGTCAAATTCGACCACGATCATAGGCTTATTGCAGGCCGGGCACACACCACGCCTCCGGGGTTAATCACCATCTCTAAGCGTAGGGC
>JAAYXS010000711.1 GCA_012515775.1 Phycisphaerae bacterium | reverse complement strand
CCGCGGGTCGTTCCGGGCGGGTGTGAAAAGCTGAGCGGTCGAGCGCGGTTCAGGCGCGCTACGCTCCGGCCGGTCCGGGCAGCGTGCCTTTCACCCGCTCCCCGCCATCGGCGCGCAACCACGCACAATCCGCTGAATTCCGGCTGAAGGCTGATGGCTGAAAGCTGAAAGCTCTCTAGAATTACTAGCAGAAATGCGCACGCTCCGGGCGCGGAGGCGCCGAATGCGCTCGCTCTTGCCGTCCCTGCTCTCCCGCTCTCCTTTCAGCTTTCACCTGTTGCCTGCTCTCACGCAGCGAGTTATCGGCACTTTGCCAAATTCGAGCGCGCATACCTTGGCAATCTGGCAACCTGCCCCTGGCGCAAACCCCACCAGCGATTCTATTGGCCATAGCCGACCAAACTTGGCAAACTGGCAAACTGCCAATCCAGCCGAAGTGCCGGGCCCGCTATGAAACCACTTCCCCGCCGCGAACAAAAGCGGCGTTTCGGGCGTTTCGAAGCGGCGGCGGCGTTTCGAAACGGGGACGCACTTGCAGTCTTCGGTTGTCGCTTTTTGGTCGCGCTTCGCTGCGCTCCGTATCCGTGTGCGGCGCATGGCTAAGGTGTCGGGCTCGGATTAGGACCGGCGGGGCGAATTGGAGCGGGCGCGCGAATTCGCCCAGGCGAGAGTTGGTCTGCGGGTTGGAAAGCTGGCCGCTACGGCGTTAACATCCGTGTCGCCAAAGCGCGGCGGTGGCCGGACGTGCGGCGGCGGAGGAATGCATTCCATGCGGGCTCTTGGCATCCTGGTGGTTTTGGTTGGCCTGAGTACTGGCGGCTGGTTGGGATACCGCCACTGGATGGCGCCGCCCGAAGCCCCGCAATACCGGACGGAAGAGATCAAACGCGGCGAGGTCGTACAGACAGTCTCCGCCACGGGAACTCTCGAGCCGGTCGTCAAAGTGCTGGTCGGGTCGCAAGTCAGCGGCACGATCATGCGCTGGTACGCTGATTTCAACGATCAGGTCAAGGAAGGCTTCGTTCTGGCCGAACTCGACCAAGATCGCTTCAAAGCCCAGGTCGAGCAGCGCACCGCGGCCGTCGCCGTGGCCAAGGCCCGCGTAGAGGAGGCCCAGGCCAAGTTGAGCACGGCCGCGTTGGAGCGCCAACGCATCGAACACGCCTTCGCACGCCAGGCCGCCTCGGATTTCGAGTTGCAGAGCGCTCGCGCGGCAGAACAAGCCTCGATGGCCGCCCTGCATGCTGCGGAGGCCCAGCTCCAAGCCGATGAAGCCGACCTGCGAATGGCGGCCGTTGAGCTGGGCAAAACCGTAATCACCTCGCCGATTGACGGGGTGGTCATGTCGCGCGACGTGGACGCGGGTCAGACGGTGGCGGCCTCATTGTCGGCGCCCACGCTATTCACGATCGCGTATGATCTGACCAAGATGCGCGTCAACGCCGCCGTCAATGAGACGGACATCGGGACGGTGCGTGAGGGCATGGAGGCAGAATTCCGCGTGGATGCCTTCCCCAACCGCCGGTTTCGCGGAAAGGTTTCGCAGGTGCGCTACGCGCACACTATAGTAGATAACGTGGTGACGTATACGACGCTCATTGACGTCGATAATCCGGACCTGTCACTGCGGCCGGGCATGACCGCCACCATCCTGTTCGAGGTTGCCAAGGCCACGGACGTGTTATTGGTCCCCAATACCGCCCTGCGATTCGATCCGAATACGACGACGCCGGAAACAGACTGGAGACGGCCCGGGCGGGGCAAACCTGTGCAGCCACGCGTCTTTGTTCTGGATGGAAACCAACTGGTGGAAGTTCCGGTGGAACTGGGGCTGAGCAACGACAAATCCACGGAGATCAAGTGCGATGCCCTGAAGGCCGGCGACGCGGTCGTGGTCGAGCAGCTCAACAGCCCCGGCATGGCGCGAACGCCGAGGCAACGCATGCCCAGGATGTAAATGCACGCGGAACTTATCGACATTCGCGAGGCCTGGAAGTCCTATCACATAGAAGAGGTCGAAATACCCGCGGTGCGCGGAGTTTCGCTGGTTATTCCGGCCGGTCAGTTCGTCGCGATCACCGGCGCCAGCGGTTCGGGGAAATCGACGTTCATGCACGTGTTGGGATGTCTCGACCGCCTCGACCGCGGCCAGTACTTCTTCGAAGGCCAACCGATCGAGCGCTACTCGCGCCGCCAGTTGGCTCAACTGCGCAACCGGCGCATCGGGTTTGTCTTCCAGAGCTTCAATCTCCTGCCGCGAACCAGTATTGTTGATAACGTCGCGCTGCCGCTGGCTTACCAGGGCGTGCGCCGCGGCGCACGCCGCCGCCAGGCGGCCGAGATGCTCGAACGTGTGGGTTTGGGCGACCGGCTGAAGCATCATCCCAACCAGCTTTCCGGTGGACAGCAGCAACGCGTGGCGGTGGCGCGGGCATTGGTCACGCGTCCCGCGGTCGTCCTGGCCGATGAGCCTACCGGCAACCTGGACACCGTTACGAGCCAGGAGATCATGCGGCTGTTGCAGGCCATGAATCACGATGAGGGCGTCAGCATCGTGCTGGTCACGCACGAACCGGACATCGCCGCTTATGCCCAGCGGCAAGTCGTCTTCCGGGACGGCCAGGTCGTGCGAGACTCGGCCACCGAGAGCCAGGCAGCATAGCCATGAGTCCGCTAACGGTCATCGCCGAGTCTTTTCACAGCCTGGGGAAGAACAAGATTCGCACCGGGCTTTCGATTCTGGGCATCGTGATCGGCATCGGGGCGGTGATCGCGATGGTGGCGGTGGCGACCGGCGCCCAACGCAAAGTGGAGCGCGAAATTGCGGCCATCGGCGATGACTGGATGACGATCTGGTACGTGAGCACCGACCGTGGCGGCGTGCGGCGCGAAATGGCCACGCCGTTGAACATGACTCGCGAGGATGCGGACGCGATTATGCGCGAATGTTCCGCGGTGCGGGCGGTTTCGCCCACCAATCGCGTCGGCGCCCAGGTGATCTCGCAATTCGGCAACACGCGCGTGGGTGTGTGGGGCGTCTACCCAAGCTTCTTCGATATACGCCGCTGGGACTGTACGGTGGGGCGCTGCTTCGGCGAAGAAGAAATTGCGATGCGCTCGAAGGTTTGCTGCATCGGGGCTACGACCGCCAAGGAGTTATTCGGATCGGTCAATCCCATCGGGCAGACCATCCGCGTGAACCGGGCCGCGTTTGAGATCATTGGCTTGCTGGACGAGAAAGGCGTCGGCAGCGACGGGCGCGATTTCGACGAGATT
>JAAYXS010000107.1 GCA_012515775.1 Phycisphaerae bacterium | reverse complement strand
TGTGGACGTTGGTCTCATTCTGGTCAAGGATTACACTCACTGCGCCCGGCGGATTGCTATTCTCAGCCAGCAAAACGGCACGGTGGATACCGTCGCCCTCCTGAACGAAGAAACGCGTCCCGTCGGCCGCGGCCGAGACACGCGTTACGCTCGCGCGACCTCCGCCGCCAGTCGGCGGCTCAGGCGGCAGCCCCGCCGGGCGAATCACGGCCAGGTACGACCAGCCGTGGTCGACCGCCAGTTCGGGCTGGCTGTTGGTGTACACCGCATGAATTTCGACGCTCTCTCCCGGATTGCCTCCGGCCAGGAAGACGCACCGTACACCGTTTGGGTACTGGTGCGTCAGCTTCAATACGGAATTCGGCGGAATCACGTACTGTTGCCCCAGCGCGATGCTCGTGATCTCAACCAGTTGCGCGGGGACACTGCTTCCTTCTTCGGTCATTGTGAACTCTCCTGGATTTGAATTGCCCCAGATACGACCGACGCGCGGTGTCGCGTCACGGTAACGAAAACGACACTTGTCAACGCCGCCAGAATTGGCACCGTTGGATTTGCCAGATAGCCGAAGTGGCGGTATGCCTCAACCCCGGCAAGGCCGGCCAGTACGATCATGGCCAGCATCAACAACCCCAGTTTGAGCAGTGATCTGTGCAGCAACAGCGCAACAAGACCGCCGGCCAGCACGGCCCCGCCGATAATCACGCGGGCTTCGCTGGCCGTCGGGGTTCTGATAGCGGAACAGCGCGAAATCGCTTCAATCGCCGCGGTATGGGCGTAGACTCCGCTCACCTCCCTCCCGTCTGGGTACGGGTACCGGTCCACGCCCGCGCGCAAATCGCCGACCAGCACGATTCGCTGAGCCAGCCAGCGCCGAAGCTGCTCCGGACTCGCCGTGAAAACGTCCTGGTATTCGATGGTGCAGCGGGCCAGCACGTCATCCGGTGGAATCGTGATAAAGTAGTGCCCAACCACGTCGTTCCGAAGCAGACCGAGATCCGGGTAGTCTTGCGTCAGCGGCCAGCGCCCGGTGAGCTGCACGTAGTAGCCATAGAGCGGGCGCTTGCCCTCCGTGTTCCAGAAGCGCGACGCCAGGCGGCTCGCCTCGCCATCAACGTGCAGGTGGAATTCCGCCCCCGGCCGGTACGCCGCGTTGACCGCGGCCAGTGCCAGGCAGGGCAAGGGCACGTTCTCAGAACGCTCTACCGTAAGATCGAGGCACCAGGGGCGGTCGGCGCAAAAATCCCCCGTGGTGGCCGCCCACTTGGCTTCTGCGAGTATCGCCGGGCTGAAGGTCGGCTCGGAGTCTATGTGCCAGGCCCTGGTGCTAAGCAAGACATCGCGCCCGGCGCGGCGTATGGCACGTATGCCGCGCGCCAGCCACTCATCGAATTCTGACGGCCTATCGAAATTGATATCCCACACCAGAGCCTTCAGGCCGCTGTCTGCCAGCCGCTCCATCAGCGCCCCATGCATGCACCGCAGGCTACGGAGGTTGGCGGGGTCCACATTGGTCAGATTCGCCTGCTGCGCCAGCGCCGCAATGTCGGTGCGATCCGTAAGCCCGATGACGCGCACGTGCTCGAACTCCGCACTCTCAGCGCCGGCGGTAAACCAGGCCAGCACCCGTAAGAACTGCTCATGCGCGGGAATCCAGTAGTAGACATAGCGCTCGAGCGAACACCACGCGTACGTTATGAGTACGAAGGCCCCCAGCGTGGCGAGCAATGAATGCCGCCGCAGCGTGCGCCGCCCGCGCGTCATTGCCAGATAAAGCAGACTATCCCCGCGGGCCTGAATCGGCTCGCCCGCCAGGTAGCGGCGAACGTCGTCCGCCAGCTCGCCGGCACTCTGGTAGCGGCGCTCACGCGGCTTCTGCAGACACTTGAGAACAATCGTCTCCAACTCGTGGTCGATCTGCCCGCACACTGCGCTCGGCCGCCGCGGCTCGGCATTGATGATTCGATCCAGCACGTCCCGCATGTTGCCAAACACGCTGTACGGAAGCTGGCCCGTCAGCATCTCGTACAGCATCACCCCGAGCGAGTACACGTCCGTGCGGATGTCTACTTTCCCCGGAACCGCTTCGGCCTGCTCCGGGCTCGCCCAGGGCAGGCTGCCCATGAACTGCCCGGTGCGCGTCATCTGCGTCACTTCCAGAGCGCCGGCTGTCTTCGCCAGACCGAAATCAAGGACGTGCGGCTCGCCGTCTTCATCAACCTGGACGTTACCCGGCTTCAGGTCACGATGGGTGATCCCCTGCTCATGTGCCGCGGCCACCGCGTCGGCCAACTTGGAGAACAGCAGCAGCTTGGCGCGTATGGAAGTCTCGGTCCGGGCCCACTTGTCGAGCGATTGCCCGAGAATGTAGTCCATCACGTAGTAGGCGTGTCCGCCCGCCTCGCCGCTGTCGTGAATCGTCACGATATTTGGGTGCCGGAGCTGCGCCAGAATCGCAATTTCACGCTCGAACCGCAGCTTCTCTGTGCGGCTGGCGAAAGGCCCTTCTCTGACCACCTTGATCGCGACCTGGCGTTTGGTCGACTTCTGGATCGCCTGGTAGACGATGCCCTGAGCCCCGGAATGCAGCTCTCTGACGATTTCATAGCCTGGGAAGACCGTGGCCAACAGCGAGGAGCAGTCGATTACGGAATTAGTCCGGGCGGCGAGCGCATCCAGGTCTGAGCCGTCTTCGCCTTGTGCGCCGGTCCCCACGAGGATCGTGGGCGAATCGGGATCGAGTTCGGCAACCGCGGTGCTGCGCAACGCCT
>JAAYXS010000710.1 GCA_012515775.1 Phycisphaerae bacterium | reverse complement strand
CCGATCCGTCCGGCGATCCATCCGACCCGCCGTACATTCCTGACCCAGCCGAACAGGAGACGCCTGCCTGGACGCACGGCGGCTTTGACATTGAGGTCAGCGGCGCCCTGTACGCCGCCAGGTGGGATCCTTACACGAAGGACCGTTACGTCGTAGTCGCGCCGGGGGCGAACCCGACGGTCACGGTCACACGCCGCACGGATATGCGCGACGCCGATGGCAAGCTCGGAACGCCCGGCAACACACGCGTACACGTCGGGCCGTTGACCATCGGCGATGACCAGATGTGGACGCCGGATGCCGCCGCCTACGCGGCACAAGGCAGCTTTGTATATTCAGGACCCTTCCAGACCGGACCCGTGAACGGTCCTAAGCCGGTACAGATCTGGAACCAGCACGCCGGTATCAACTTCAACAGCTCGGCCTGGCTGGCCTACGGCTCGAACGCCCTCGAAATCTGGTTCATCCCGTCGGACCTGGAGCCTGGCGACGTCATGCCGCCGGATTACGCTAACGGCCGCATACCCGCCGGAGCGCTCGTCTTCGCTCCCGAAGGCATCTGGCCGGCCCTGTACCGTGACGCGGCTGACGAGACACGCCTGCACAACGCGGTGGCCAAGTTCTCCAGCCAGGGCGTCGCCGGCGGCGGTGGTCCCTTCGACTGCCGCGGCGACGGCGACTACTACCTCGGGCTCAGCGAGTGCGCGGCCAAGAACGCTTTGCTGGGCTGGCACCTTAATAGTGAGCCGCACCTGGACGCGGCCTGCAGCCAACTGCTCGCACTGCTCTCGGTCCGCTTCTTCGGGCACGAAGTGGCGGCCTGGTACCGGCCGCGCTGCGTGCCCAGCGCTGATCTGCTCACCACCTACGGGCGCGAGCAGCAGGCCGTGTTTTTCAACGCGATGATGGCGGCCTGCGCCCTGGGCCCGAACATGGCCGACGCGCTGATGCCGGAGGAACTTCACGCCGTCAATGCCCACCTGTACCGCTATGCGGTCCACGACGTTTACGCATCGCTGGACGAAACGCAGTACTACACGGCCGACGGCGGCATCAACCTGCATTATCACCCGATCTGCGTGACGGCCGGCTGGAACTGGGAGATTCCGGAACTCATCGACGTGGCGGACTCACTTTCGAACCCGACGCACACGGAGTGCAGCTACTTTATCTCGGGGGGCGTGGGACGCTACGCGCTGCGTTACTGTGAGAAACACGACGCCGGCGACACGTCGTATGAGGACGTGGGCAATTCGGAGTCGGTCTGCTACTGGTACCGCTTCGGAGAGTTTTTCGGGCAGCCGACGAATCTGCCGGCGGTTGATGCGTATGTCTGCGATCAATTCGGCGGTGACACGTACGGCTCGGTCCGCGACGCGCTCGGCGCGCTGATGGATAGCTGGAACCCGTAACGATTCGGGTTTTGGGGAGCCAGGGAACGGGGCGTAACGCCAGGGCCGTCCGACTTTGGGCGGCCCTGGGTGCTTTCCGTCCCATCGCGGGACCGGGTTGGCATCATTCCGGGGCGACACGCGCCGGCTCTGCTCGGACAAAAGCGAATTGCGGCGGGGTTGGCATCATTCCGGGGCGACACGCCCCGGCTCTGCTTTCGATCGCCTTCCTCACGGTCTTCTGGCCCGCTACACTTCTCTCGTATGCGGAAGAACTACATCCTCGACGCGAATGTGCTGCTGCACGATCCGCAGTCGGTGTTCCACTTTGCCGACAACACGGTCATCATCCCGGTAGGTGTCATCGCTGAGGTCGACCGCTTCAAAAAGGAGATGACCGCCCGCGGTTACAACGCCCGCGAGGTCGTGCGCCTGCTCGACAGCCTGCGCGACGGCCAGAGCCTGGCCGGCGGCATCAGCCTCAAGGCCGGCGGAACCCTCAAGGTCTACTGCGAGTCCTTCGAAGCGGGTGTGGGCGGCGGCGGGCCGGCCGACCAGGAAATCCTGCGGGCCGCCAAGCGAATCTCCGAGGAGGAGCCCGACACCCCGGTCGTCATCGTCAGCAAGGACATCAACCTGCGCGTCCGGGCCGACGCGGCCGGGCTGCGCGCCGAGAACTACGAATCCGACCAGCACCAGCTTTCGGAGCTCTACTCCGGCCATTCGGAACGCGAGCTGGACCCCGAGCTGATCGCCCAGCTCAAGCACGAAGGGCACGTTGAATTCACCGACGGCAAGCTGTCGCCCAACGAGTACCTGCTGGTGCGGCCGACCGACGGCTCGCGCAACACCGTCCTGGCCCGGGTCAACCCGGCCGGCACCGGCCTGATGCTGCTGCACCAGGTCGAAGAGGGCCTGTGCGGCATCAAGCCGCGCAACAAGGAGCAGTACTTCGCGATCGACGCCCTGCTCGACCACCGGCTTCAACTGGTCACGCTGCTGGGCAAGGCCGGCACCGGCAAAACGCTGTTGGCCATCGCGGCCGCCATGCACGCGTGTTTGAGAAAGAAACAATACCGCACCGTGTTGGTGTGCCGGCCCATCATCCCGGTTGGGCGGGACCTGGGCTACTTGCCGGGCGACGTGGAAAACAAGCTGGCGCCGTGGATGAAGCCGGTGACCGACACGGTTGAATACCTGATCGACAGCGGCGGCCCGTTGCGCGGCATCCGCGACGTCCCCGGCTTGATCCGGGCCGGCCTGATCGAGATTCAGCCGCTGACTTACATCCGCGGGCGCAGCATCGCGCGGCGCTACGTCGTCATTGATGAAGCGCAGAACCTGACGCCGCTGGAGGTCAAGACGATCATCACGCGCATCGGCCAGGACGCGAAAGTCGTGCTGACGGGCGACGTCTACCAGATCGACAACCCATACGTTGACGCCGAAAGCAACGGCTTCACGCACCTGGTGAACCGCTTCCGCGGCCAGCCATTGGCGGCCCACGTGGAACTGCGCAAAGGCGAGCGCAGCCCGCTGGCGGAACTGGCGGCAAACCTGCTCTAAGAGGGCGGCCGATCCGTTGCTGGCGAAGCGTCCTGTAAAAGTCGGCTTTTTGGTGGGTGTGAGCGCGGTCTCATAATAGGCCTCGTGACAAAGGCGGCGGCGCGCGGTGCTGCCCCAGGTGCTCAAGCGGTCTGATAAAAAGCTCGCTAGGATGGCGTATTGGGGGCAGGTGATCAGATGGCCATGGTTTTTGTGCACTCGATTTTGATAACCTGAGGCGCCGCTGCGCGGAGAGAGGTGATAGGTGAGAGGTGAACAGGTGACGCCGCTGCGCGGAGACGGATGATAGTTGACAGGTGAGCAGGGGG
>JAAYXS010000709.1 GCA_012515775.1 Phycisphaerae bacterium | reverse complement strand
GAGATTCTGGCGGCCGGCGCCGCGGGTGAGGGCAAGCAGGGATTGATCCTGGTTTCCTCGTTTGTCCTGGCGGCGGTGTACAACTTTTTGTGCACGGGGCTGAAGCTGTTCACGGGCACCTTCACCACCGGCATGCTCAACGTGGGCGGCGAGAAAATGCTCGCCTTTCCGACGACGTTCTTCCACACCTTGGTCGAAAAGGTTAAGGCCGTGTTCTTCATGGGCACGGGCGCCTATTACCTTGGGCTGGGGTTCATCATTGGGGTGCGGTACGCGGCGATCATTTGCGCCGGCTCATTCCTGTCATGGTTCGTGATCGTGCCGCTGCTGGGCGGATTCAGCATCGATACGCTGCACGGCTTGAACGACCACCCCGAGTTCACCGATACGACGGCCGAGCAGATCTTCAAATTTGTGCCGCGCAACATCGGCATCGGCGGGATTTTTGCGGCCGGCATAATTTCGGTTCTGCGGATGGGTAAGGTGATTGCGACGGCGCTGACACAGGCGCTGGGCGGTCTGCTGAAGTCGAAAGGCAGCGCGGGGACACCGGACCGGACCGACCAGGACATGAGTTATTCGACGATTCTGCTATTGGGCCTGCTGACGAGCGTGGCGTTGTGGTTCTACTTCCGGTTCTTCGTGCTTGCGGATATGCCCAGTCCGAATCGTTTGACAACGATCAGCGTGTTGATTGCCTTGGGGGTGACCTTCCTCTTCACCACGGTTTCGGCTTGGGCGATCGCGATGATTTCGACGACGCCGATATCCGGCATGACGGTGACCACCATCATCATTACTGCCGCGGCGCTGCTGGCGGCCGGGCTGCAGAAGGGCGACGGCGGGATGCTGGCGACGCTGCTGGTGGGAGGCGTGGTATGCACGGCGCTGTCGATGTCAGGCACGCTGGTGACCGAATTCAAGCTGGGCTACTGGCTCGGTGCGAGTCCCCGGCGGATTCAATGGAGCGCGATTATCGCGTCCATTCTCGCTTCGGCGTGCGTGACCGCGACGATCATGATCTTTGCCCGCAGTCCGGGGTACGTACCCTCGCCCGAGCATCCGAATGCACTGCCGGCGCCGCAAGCGAACATGATCGCCACGGCGCTCAATAGCTTCCTGGGAACCAGCGGCAACGTTCCTTGGACGCTCTATGGTGTCGGCGGAGTAATCTCGATCATTCTGTGGATGCTGGGCATCAGTCCGCTGGCGTTTGCGCTGGGGATGTACCTGCCGATGGAGATCAACACCTCGATTCTGCTCGGCGCCATTGTCGCCAAACTTGTGGAACGCGGGGCGCGCGACGAACGGGTCCTCAAGGCGCGGACGGATAAGGGGATCCTGGTCGCATCCGGCCTCATTGCCGGAGCGGCGATTCTTGAAGTGGTGATCAGTCTGATCGGGAATTTCAGTTGGGGCGAGAAGTTGCTGGCCGACATCGACATTAACAATCGTTTCATCGAGGCCGGCGCGGACCCCGCACAGGTCATGCGGATGCACAACTGGATCGGTCTGGCCGCGTTCTTGGCGCTATGCTTATTCGTGTACTGGAACTGCCGGCGGGCAAAGCCGGAGACAGTAGGTTGAGGGCGGCTAGATAGGCCAGCCTGGCCATGGCCGTTCCTCGGCAGTCGCAGGAGAAAGGGAACGAGCATGGCAGGCCGGTCCGAGATTCAGACCCAGCAGTCCGGAAGTATCGAAGACAACCTCAAGCAGGCGGTAGCTTCTCCCACGGCCGCGCCGCCGCAAGTTGACCAGCGCCAAACGGGGCCGGCGGTCGCCATCCCAACTGTCGCGAGCCCCACAATCCGCGGTCCTGCGGCATACGAGCAGGGCGTGCCGCGCGTTTCTGCACCGGACGCAAGCGCGCGCCAGTTGAGCGCGCGGGCGATTGTCTTCGGTCTGCTCGCCAACGTTCTGTTTTCGATGATTGCTACATACCTGGCGCTCAAGACGGGCCAGATCCTCGCCACGGCCATCCCGATTTCCATCCTGGCGGTCGGCCTCTCGGGTTTCCTGTTGCGCCTGGGATTGCGGCGCAGCGCGACTGCCGAGAATGTCAACTTGCTGGCGATCGGGAGTACAGCCAGTATGGTTGCCGCAGGCACGGTTTTCGCGATGCCGGCCATTTACCTGCTCGGGTTGCAGGACAAGCTGGACCTGGGCAGCCCGACGATTTTCCTTCATATCTTTCTGATTCCATTCTTGGGGGCGACGCTCGGCGTAGTCTTCATGGTGCCGCTGCGCCGCTACTTCCTCAGACAAACACGCGGCGAGCACTCCTTTCCCGAGGCCGCCGCGACCAACGCCATCCTGGCCGCCGGGCAGGGCGGCAGAACGCATACGTTCGTTTTTGTGCTGTCCTCTCTTCTGGCCGGCGCAGGGGCGGTCTGCGCGAGCATGCTGCGGCTGTGGTCCGAGACGTTCACGACCGGCAAGCTGGACATAACCTGGGTGGAGAAGGCCGTTGCAGGTGACAAGGCCGGCCAATGGGTGGGTCGCAGCTTCCAGAGCCTGGCTCTTCCAGGGGGCCCGGGCGACTGGTGGTATAGTCTGACAGTCAAATTCAAGGCGTTCGTCGCCATGGGGACCGGCGCGGAATTCCTCGGCCTGGGTTACATCATCGGCCTGCGCTACGTGGCCGCGATGGTGGCAGGTTCGATGCTGTCGCTGCTGGTGGTCGTGCCGTTTTTGTCGCAGCTTGATCTCGGCGCTTTGCAGCAGCTCAATCCGGCGATCAACAGCACCGCGAGCGATGCGATCTTCAACAACATTCCCAGGAACATGGGTATTGGTTGCATATTCGCAGCCGGCGCCTTTGGGGTCCTAAAGCGCAGCGGGGGGATGGCCGGCTCGCTAGGCAGCGCGTTAATCGGGCGCTTCCGCCAGCGTGGTTCTTCGATGGTGCTCGAGCGGACGGACAATGACATAAGCTATCCGGCGCTGGGACTGATTGGGATCGTCGCCGCCGCAGTGATGGCCGGTTATTGCTACTTCTTCGCCTTCAAGGACGTCCCGAACGGCGCAACGCTTACGCTGGCCGCGGTTGTCTTGGCGCTGCTGATCTCGTTCCTGTTCACTGTCGTTTCGGGCTGGGCAACGACCAGGGCTGGGGCGCCGCCGATTTCGGGTGTGACAGTCACGGCCATCCTCATCGTGCCGCTGGTGCTGTTGAGCACGGGGCTGAGCGGCAGCCCGGCTGGCCAGCTTGGGGTGTTGTTGGTGTGCGGCGTCGCGGCCTCGGCGTTTTCCGTCGCGGGTTCCCTGATGAATGAGTTCAAGGTGGGCCATGGGTGCGGCGCCAGCCCGAAGAAGATCGCCTGGAGCTGCATTCCTGCCTGCGCGTTGGCCTGCGCCGTGGTCGCGGCGACAATCATGCTGGCCGCGCGGAGCGGAGGCTTCGAGGGCAGAGGCTCAGCCACGGTTTTACCGGCCCCGCACGCGAATCTGATGAAAAGCGCGGTGCTGAGCATTCTCGGCGACGGAGAGGCGCCGTGGCTGGCTTATGGCGTTGGGGCCGTGATTGCGCTGGCCGTTCAGGTCGCGGGCATCTCGCCGCTGGCGTTCGGGCTAGGAATGTTCTTGCCATTGGCGCTGACTTTGCCACTGCTGGCGGGTGCGCTCATTGCCGCCGCCGTGAAATGGGGAGCGCGCGACGAGGCTACGCGGCAGGCCCGGCACCATAAGGGCTTGTTCATAGCCTCCGGGTTCATAGTCGGCGCGGCCCTGCTGGGCGTGATCAACCTCGCCCTGCGGGGTTGGGCGAAGGCCGTGAACGAGCTGAACCAGCTCGACATGCCGTCCAAGCTGATCGGATCGGGTGAAGATCCTGAGAAGGTCGCGCGATTGATGAACTGGTACGGCCTGCTGGGCTTTGCGGTGTTGGCCCTGTTCATGCTTGTGATGGCCCGCTTGACACGCTGCCCCAAAGCCGCCGCGTAGCGGTTGTTCGCCGGACGTCCGGTTACGGGACGTTCAGCGGCATCGCAGCGGTCCAGGGCGCCAGCTTTAAAACCTAATGCCGCATCGCGCAAGCTAAGCTCGACGCGATACTCACGCGACATTTTCCCACATTCCCCCGCCCCAGCTTATATGCTCGCCCCTTCCCCGCGGCCGCACTTTCGGCCAGACTACTTCGCACGTTGTAACACCGAACATGAGGAGGTTTGCTTTGTCGAGATTCGCAAGTTGCGCCACGCTGGTACTGATCGTCGCGGCCCTAGCCGTGCCCGCTCTGGCTGAAAGCCATCTGATGCGCATGGCCGACGTACACGGGGACAAGATCGTGTTCACCTATGAGGACGACCTGTGGCTCGTGCCGAGCGCCGGGGGCGAGGCGCGGCGGATCACGAATGATTCCGGCACGGAAATCTGGGCCAAATTCTCGCCAGACGGCAAGTGGATCGCTTTCACCGGCCAGTACGACGGCGGCGCAGATATTTACGTCATGCCCGCCAACGGCGGCGTGCCAAAACGGCTGACGTTTCACCCCGGCAGCGAGCGCATGCTCGAATGGTGGCCGGACGGCAAGTCCGTCGTTTTCCGCTCTAATTTCGAGTATCCGTTCCGCGGCGAGAAGGTGTACCGCGTTTCGATCGAGGGCGGGCTGCCCGAGGCGCTGCCGGTGGACCGGGCCGGACTGACGGCCATCTCGCCGGACGGCAAGCAGATCGCGTACAACCGCATCACGCGCGAGCACGCCACCTGGAAGCGCTACCAGGGCGGTATGGCGCCCGACATCTGGATGGGCAGCCTGGACAAGAACGATTACCGCATCATCTGCGACTGCGACTTCAGCTCAGTTTTCCCGATGTGGCAGGGCGACGCGATCTACTTCGCCTCAGATCGCGAGTTCGGCACGCTGAACCTTTACAAGTACGAAACCAAGGACGGCACGATCAAGCAGCTCACGAAATACAAGGATTATGACGTCAAGTATCCCTCGATCGGGCCAGGCGCGATCGTCTACCAATATGGCGAATCGCTGCACCTGCTGGATCTGAAGACGGGCCAGACGCGCATGGTGCCGGTCGAAATTCCCAGCGACCTGACGCGCATGCGGCCGGAGTTCGTGGACGTCAGGCCGAGCAGCGGGGCGTTTCGCCTGTCGCCGACCGGCAAGCGGCTGCTGCTGGAAGCTCGCGGCGAGATCATCAACTTCCCGGTCGAGGACGGTGAGCCGGTTAACCTCACGAAAGCCCCCGGTTCGCGTGAGAAGGAATGCGCCTGGTCGCCGGACGGGCGCTGGATCGCGTTCCTGTCGGATCGCATGGGCGAGGAAGAGGTGTGGCTGGTAGACCAGAAGGGCGAAAACGAGCGCCAGCTCACGCGCGGCGGGCTGGGCTTCCGCATGCACCTGGAATGGTCGCCGGACAGCAAATACCTGCTGTTCGCCGACAAGTTCCTGAAGCTCAACCTGGTTGACGCGGCAACTGGCGAGCTGACCGTGATCGGCCAGGCTGATTACGACGACGCCTGGGAACGTTGGGGCATTCAGGACTATGTCTGGTCGCCGGACAGCCAATGGGTGGCGTACACGAAGATGGAACAGAGCATGAATGACGCCATCTTTCTGTACTCATTGGCGGAGAAGAAGAGCTATCGCCTCACCAATGACCAGGCGACGAGTTGGAGCCCGTCGTTCGACCCGCAGGGCCGCTACCTGTACTTCCTTTCGAACCGCACGTTCGAGCCCATCATGTGCTTCCAGGATCAGAACCACATATTCATCAATATGTGCAAGCCGTACGTCGTGGTTCTGAAGGCGGACGACACTTCGCCCTTCTATCCGAAGGACTCGGCCGAAGAGGTGAAGGGAGAGCCGAAGCCGAAAGATGAGGCTGTGGGCGCGGACAAGGCAGAGATCGCCGAGGAATCCAAGCCGGCCGAGAAGAAGAAAGGTAAGCAGGGCGTTGAAGTCAGGATCGATCTGGACGGCCTGGAGCGGCGTGTTCTGGCGGCCGACGGCGTTCCGGCCGGCAATTACTTCCGGCTCGAGGCCACGAAGGATGGTTTCCTGTACCTGGGCAAGGACGAGCCGGAATTCGAGAAGTACCAGGTGGTGACCGACCGCACGGGCGGCAAGCTTGATCTGTATCACTACAGCCTGGAGAAGAAGGAAGCCAAGCGGCTCATCAAAGGTATTGCCAATTATCACCAGTCAGCCGACGGCAAGAAGCTGGTTTACCGGGACGGCAGCACGTATGGCGTGGTCGATGTGGGCAAGGAAGCCAAAGTGGGTGACGGCAAAGTTGATCTAGGCAAGATCAAGATCGCGGTCGACCGCCCGGCCGAGTTCCTGCAGATGTTCGATGAGGCCTGGCGCATCCAGCGCGACTGGTTCTACGATCCGGGCATGCACGGCGTGGATTGGCCGGCGATGCGCGAAAAGTACCGCAAATTCGTGGCATTTTGCGGCGACCGGAGCGACTTGAATTACCTGATCGGGGAGATGATCGCCGAACTCAACGTCGGGCACACGTACGTTTCCGGCGGGGACCTGGAGCGCTCCGGCCGCAGAGCTTCAACGGGTTTGCTGGGCGTGGAGTTTGCGGTTGAGCCCGGCGCGAAGTACTACAAGATCGCGCGCATCATTCCCGGTACGCCCGGCGATCCGCAGGAGCGCTCGCCGCTGGACGAGCCCGGATGCCCGGTCAAGGCCGGATACTATCTGATCGCAATCGACGGTGATGAGGTCCACACGAATGCCAGCCCGTTCGAGTTCTTACAGAACAAGGCGAACGTGGTCGTAACGCTGACTTACAACGACAAGCCGGCGGCGGAGGGCGCGCAGACCTGGCGCGTCAAGACGATCGCCAGCGAGAACCGCATCCGCTATCGCGAGTGGGTCGAGAACAACAAGGCCTATGTCGAGAAGATGACCAACGGCGAAGTGGGCTACGTTCATATTCCTGACATGGGCAGGGGCGGACTGATCGAGTTCGCCCGGTACTGGTATCCGCAGTACTACAAGAAGGGATTCATTGTAGACGAGCGCTACAACGGCGGCGGGTTCACGGGCGACATGATTATCGACCGCCTAGAGCGCCGGCTGTGGGGCTTGACGCAGCCACGCGAAGGCAAGTGCATGCGCGACCCGGAGCGCTGTTTCCACGGTCCGTGGGCGGTCGTCATAAACGAGGACACCGGTTCGAACGGCGAGTTCTTCGCCGAGGCCATCAAGATCAAGAAGCTCGCGCCGATCATCGGCATGCGCACCTGGGGCGGGGCGATCGGCATCGAGCCGCACCAGGACCTGGTCGACGGCGGGTCAGTGACGCCGCCGCAGTTCGGGCTATACGGCCTGGATCGTAAGTGGCTGATTGAAGGCCGCGGCGTCGATCCGGACATCGAGGTTCAGAACATGCCGGGCGACGTCCTGGCCGGCAAGGATGCCCAGCTCGACGCGGCCATTGAGAACGTGACCAGGCGCTACCGCGAGAACCCCATGGATATTCCGCCTCCGCCGCCTTACCCCGACAAGAGCAAGAAGTAGGACGTAAGGCGACCCCGGGGCAATAAGGCCATAACGCAAGGGCCACCGCTGCCGGCGGTGGCCCTACTCACTTCAGGCTTGTAACGGTTGCGGCCGAGGGGCCTCAGTTCAGGGCTTAACGGCTTTGCCGACGGCTGAAGCGTCGCGAGTTTTGTCCTGCGCTTCGGCCTTGCCGCCGGCTTCCGCCCGCTGCTTGCGCGTGGGGATCGAATCCAGTTTTTCCTTGAGCTGCGTGAACATGTTGTCCAGCGGCCGATTCAGGCGCTGCAACTGTTCTTCGGCCCGGCTGCGCTGCGCTTCGCTGCGCGGATTGGCGGCCGCTTGCCGGGCCTTTTCCAGTTCGCTTGCATTGCGGCGCAAAAAGGCGTCGCGTCGATCTTGAAGAGTGCGCAGGTACTTGTGGGCAGTGGCCTGCTGCTCGGCGTTGAGCTGATAGCGGCGAATGAAGTCCTCGACGTACTTTGCCCAATCATCGCCGGCCGGCCGGCTGCTGGCGGCCGAGCGGCCGGTGTCGCGCGCGGCCTCGGCGGCATCGCCTGCCGCGCCGCCGGCTTCGCCGGTTGATTTCGGCACGCCGCCGCGGGCTGCGATTTCCGCCTCTTGGGCCTCCCGGGCGATCTGTGTGTTTCGCGCGTCCTCGCTCGGTTTGAAGGCCGGGCTGCGATGCCACTCGGTTTCGGCATCAAAGCCGCCTTCGGCCCAGCCCACCAGGCGTTGGTTGAGGTACTTCATGCCCACGCGAAAACCGGCCAACTGGCCGTCCAGCGTGAGTTGCTGATCCTCGGTCAGAAACGGGCGCATCTGCTCGCCGACGGTTTCGCAGCGCTCGGCGAACTCGTCTACCAGGGGCAACACGCGTTGCGCCCAGTCGGCGACGAATTCGGGGTCGGGCGGTTTGTCGTCCAGCAGGGCCTCGATGTACTCGTTAGTGAGCTGCTGAATTTCCTCGCGATGTTCGTTCAGCCAGACGGGGAATTCGTCTTTCCACAGCTCGCGCGTCTGGTGCAACTGTTCCTCATCAAAGCCGTACGTCTTACCGAGTTCCTCCGTCATGCGGTCGATGAACAAATACATCATGCGATCGGTCGGCCAGATGCCGGCCGGCGGCGGGGGCGGTGGTGCATCAAAATCCCGGGCATCATGCTCCCGAGGCGGACGACGCGGGCCCTGAGATAGCGCAGCCGGTACAAACAGAACCAGGCACAGCAGTACGGCCAGTCTTTTCTTCGCACCCATGCAGAACTCCCTATTACACGTCGGCTGAAAGCGTAATGCCAGAACCGCTCGCACGCGATACCCAGCGGACCGCCAACACGTGGGCAGCCGAACAGCGGCCGGCGCGCACGACCGCCGCCCATTGTACCGGCCGGACATGCGCGGGTTACCGCCTGACGCGAGTTTACCTAAGCCGACAAGTCCTGACAGAGGCACGGCAGCGCTATATATTGCGGTCAGAAGGGCCGAGTGGCGCGGCCTGTGCGGAGTATTCTTCGATGGGCGGACGACGCCTGATTTTGGCTACGGCGCTGCTGCTGCCCGTGCTGCCGGCCGGTTGCCAAGTCGACCCCGGTTCGTTGCTGCCTGCCGAGCAGGGCCAGGATCAGAGTCCCGAGGGCCTGAAGCTGGTGGCGCGGTTCGCCCACATAACCGATACGCATTTGAATGATACTTTGTCGCCGGCCCGGTTCGCCGGCGCCCACGCCCTCACGCGTTCCGCCTGGCGGCCTTACGAAGCATATTCGACGCAACTGATGGACGGCCTGATACGCGCGGTGAACCGCATCCACGCCGGCGGCACGCGGGTTGATTTCCTGCTACACACCGGAGACGCGTGCGAGCAGGCGCAATCGAACGAATTGCAATGGTTGGCGCAGATCATGGACGGCGGGCTAATCAACCCGCTTTCGGGGCCCGATGACCGCCGCGCGGACCAATGCCCGCCGCCGGAGCTCGATCCGTACGCAGTCTTCGTCGCGGAAGGGCTATACCGCACTGGCGCACACGGCGATGCGCCCACCATCCCCTGGTACACCTTGTTCGGCAATCACGACGTGTACGCGCTAGGCGTGTTTCCGATCTTGGAGGTCGAACCGGGCCGGCTGCTGGCGCCACTGCCAGCACCGGATCGTCCCGGCTGGCTGCTGCCCACATGGCTCGATCCGCGGGCCTCCTTCACCCACGGGCGGATCACGCCTGCGCACCCCGGTCCACCGCTATTGCTTGAGTGCCCCAGTTACCTGCAACCGAACCCGGAGCGCGCCTACTTCGGCAAAGCACATCTAACTGCGACGATGTTCGACACGCTCAGCCCACCGGCCGGACATGGGTTTGCAGCGGCCGATGGGCCGACGTGGTACAGCCTGAGCCCCGCGCCTGGTCTGCGGCTGATTGGCCTTGATACCACGGACCGTACGGCCCAGTTCCCGGGTCAGCTTTGCCACGATGGTGCGGTGTCGCGAACGCAGCTTGAATTTGTGCGGGCCGAGTTGGAGGCCGCCGCGGCGCGGGATGGGTTGGTTGTAGTCGCGGCTCACCATCCGAGCCAGACGATACGCGCGGACTTCGGCGTGGAGGTCACGGGCGAGGAGCTGCGGGAGGTGCTGAGGCAGTACGCGAATGTGGTCCTGTACATCAGCGGGCACGTGCATCGCAATCGCGTGATTGATCGCGGCGGGTACTTGGAGATTGAGACTTGCTCGTCGCTTGACCTGCCGCAGGAGGGGCGGATTGTCGAGATCTGGCGGGATACGGCCGGGTCGCGCGTCGCTATAAGCTATCGCACGTTCACGCACGACGGGGACGATGCGGATGACCGGCTGCTGCCGCTGCGTGCCGCCGCCCGAGCCATCGCGCTGGCGGATAAGGGCGCGGCGGCACGTCAGAAGGGGCGCGATCCCGGTGGTGCAGCCGCGCGCGGCATGCCCGCCGACCGCGAGGGGTGGTTCATTCGGTAGCAGAGCCGGCTCGTGTCGAGCCGGAATGTCGCCAGGATGCCCCAGATCGCCAGCAGGCCGTGGATTGCGCGGCCTCTGTCCTTCCCACCTGCCACCTTTCACACACAACACCTGGCGGCATGCCCGCGCTTGGAGCTTGGGCATGGCACCTTTGCCGCGTATACTCGCGGCATGCACGAGCAGATTCAGTATTACAGCACGAATCGCCAGGTCGCGCCCGTAAGCTTGGCCGAGGCTTTGCTGCAAGGTCAGGCCGCCGACCGCGGGCTTTTTATGCCGGACCGCTTTCCGCCGCTGGACCTCGCCGGAATGGCCAAGCTGCGCGGGCGACCTTACGCGGACGTGGCTTACGAAGTGTTGCGCCCATATGCGGATGGCACGTTCGACGACGCGACGCTACGGGCCTTGTGCGATGACGCTTACGATTACGACGTACCGCTGGAGCGCGTCACCGGCCGGCGTTATCTGATGCGTCTGGATCGCGGGCCGACTGCTTCGTTCAAGGACTTCGCCGCGCGCATGATGGCCCGCTGGATGAGTGTGCTCATGCGCCAGCAGGCGGGCGAGTTGGTCATTCTGACCGCGACCTCCGGCGATACGGGTAGCGCGGTCGCACATGCTTATCACGGCGTGCCGCGCGTCCGCGTGGTCGTGCTGTTTCCGCCGGCCGAAGTCTCGGACCGGCAGCGCAAGCAGATGACGACCATCGGCGGCAACGTGACCACTATCGGCATCGACGGCAAATTCGACGATTGCCAGGCGCTGGTCAAGCGCGCCTTCGCCGACCCGGCCTTGCGCGACATTCGGCTGACGTCGGCCAACTCGATCAACATCGGGCGCCTGCTGCCGCAATCGGTCTACTACGTTTATGCCTACATCAACCTGGCGGATGTAGCGGCACGCGAGCCTATCGTGTTCAGCGTCCCGTCGGGCAATTTCGGCGACATGATGGGCGCGGTGATTGCGAGGCGCATGGGCCTGCCGATTTCGCGGCTGGTGATCGCCACCAACGCGAACGATGAGGTGCCGCTATTCCTGAGCAGCGGCAGGTATCGGAAGATTTCGCCCTCGCGCGTGTGCATCTCCAACGCGATGAACGTGGGACATCCGTCGAACCTGGCGCGGCTCGTGGACGTTTACGGCGGGATGATGGACGAGACCGGGGTGCTGCGCGAACAGCCGGATATGGAACAGATGCGGCGCGATCTGTACGCCATCAGCATTAGTGACGATGAAACGCGCATGATGATCCAGGCGGCTTACGAGCAGCACAACACGCTACTCGAGCCGCATGGCGCGGTCGGTTGGGCCGGGCTGGAGGCCTACATAAGCGAGAACCCCTCCGCCGCGGAAGCGCTGGCCGTTTCGGTTGAAACCGCACATCCGGCCAAGTTCCCGGAGGAAATCCGCTCGTTGATCGGCCTGGACCCGCCGGTCCCGCCGAGTCTGGCCGGACTGGAGAGCCGGCCGGAACAGTACGAGCGGATGAGCACGAGCTATGAGCCGTTTCGGGATTGGCTGCTAGGCCGGTTCACATGAGGGGCAGTGTAAAACCATAACCCCGCGCTGGCCGCCAGCGGATATCATCCGCATTCATGAGCCAGCTTTCCGCCGCCTACCGGCCCTCGATCGTCCCAGCCGAAACGTCGGCCGCGCCGCTGAACTGCTCGGCCGTCCTCACGCACCACTGGCTGGTGCGCCTGCGCGGCGGGGAGAAGGTGCTGCAAGCACTGTGCGAACTGCTGCCCGGCGCGCCGATCTACACCCTCATTCACGACCCGCAGGAGATTTGTCAGGGCTGGCCGCCGGTGCGAGCTTCAATTCTCAATCGCCTGCCCGGCGTGCGTCGCTACTACCCCAAGCTGTTGGCCCTGTTGGCCCTGGCCGCGCGTTCAATGCGGCTGCCGGAGGTCGATCTGGTGGTGTGTTCCGATGCCGCCGTGGCCAAAGCCATGCGGCCGCACCCGCGCAGCAAGGTGGTCTGCTATTGCCACTCGCCGATGCGCTACGCGTGGGACGAGCAGTTGCGGCGGCAGTACTGTCGGACGCTGCCGCTGACGCAAGTTGTCCCGTTTCTCCTCTCGACCGCGCTGGCGCGGCGGATTGATGCGGCGGGGGCTCGGCGCGTCGATCAGTTTGTAGCCAACTCTCGGCACGTGGCGGCCCGCATCCGCCGCGACTATGGCCGCGACAGCGTCGTCGTTTACCCGCCGGTCGATCTGCCGGCCGAGCCTTCGCGCGAGGCGCGGGAGGATTTCTACCTGTGCGTCGGCCATCATGTGCCGTACAAGCGGCTGGATCTGGCTGTGGAGGCGTGCACGCGGCTGGGACGGCGGCTGGTCGTGATTGGCGAGGGGCCCGAGGTGAAGCGCTTGCGCGGGCAATCGGGGCTGCGCGGCCAGGGCGACATCACGTGGCTGGGCTGGCAGATGCCTGAGGTAATCGCGGACTGTTACCGGCGGACGCGTGGGCTGCTGTTTCCGGGCGAAGAGGATTTCGGCATCGTGCCGGTGGAAGCCATGGCCCACGGCTGCCCGGTGGTCGCGTACGGAGTGGGCGGGGCGACCGAAACGGTCAGTGACGGGGTAACGGGAGTTTTGTTCGGAGAGCAACACGCGGATGCGCTGATCGAGGCCATGCGGAGAGTCGAATCGACCGCGTTCGACCCGGTGGCGATGCACGCGGCGATGCAGCGCTTCAGTCGGCGACGCTTCCTTGAAGAAATGCGGGGGCTGCTGCGACGAGTCCGGAGTGATAAGGTGACAAAGTGATAGAAGTGATAAGGGGGCCGCAGATCGTCCTTTATCACCTTATCACTTTATCACCTTATCACGTCGTTCCGGGGCTATGGCAGGTCGTTGGCAGTGACGATTTTGCACTGTCCCCCGTTCTGCTCGGCGATGCGCCGCAGGCGGCGGGCGCCTTCGGTTTCGCGTGGCAACCTGCTGGTGTCCTGGAGCAGGATTTCGTCAAAAACCAAGCACACCAGTTTTGCCCCGACGCTCTTGTTAGCGCGGGTCAGTTCATCGCACACGGAATCATCAAAAAAGCCGTCGGAGAAGAAGAAAATCGCCTGCGGCTTGAGCGCCAGGGCGCGTTTCAGGGCCGGCAGCGGGTCGGTTGCGCCGCGCGGCGATTTGCTGTCCAGCCACTGGAAAAACTTCCGCCGCGTTTCTTCGGTCGCGGGCTGAAGCTGCGAGCCGAACGCGTCCGCTTTGGAAAGTTCCTGCCCGCCCGCGCCTTCGCCGTAAAACAGGATGACTTCAAAAAGCTGCGTCGGGCGCAACCGTCCGATGGAGTGCTTCAATTCGCGTTTGAGTTCATCGACCGCGACGATTACCGAGCCGGAGTAGTCGATGACGTACACGATGCGGTTGGCCGGGACGGAGACGTTCCACACGCCGGCCTGCCCCAGGTTGCCGCGTTGTCCGAAGGAGCTGCCGAAGCCGCCGCTGCCAGGTCCGCCTGCGACGCCGCCACCGGTGCCGAGCAGGCTCAGCGAGCCGGTGCCCAGATCACCCAGGCCCATGGCGTCCGAGGCTGGGCCGAGGTTTGGGCCGGTTCCAAGCGCGCCGGGCTCGAGCGGCGCGACGCGGCTGAAATCCAGGCTGCCCAGGTCCGGGATGGCGGTCGGCTTTTCCAATTCGGCCAGTGGGGTGGGTGGGGTCCAATCGAGCGCGGGCAGGGTGTTCTGGTCCGGCGTTTGGATCACGCCGGCGGCATATTCATTGAATTCTGCCGCGTGTGATGCGACGACCTGCCACGTCTTCAGCGCGAGCAGCCCGAACAGCACGATGTGCACCGCCAGGCTGACTGAGGCCGGCAGGCCCAGGTGTATCAGCCAGCGATAGCCGCGGCTGCGGCGTTCGCGATCGGGCGCGGCTTCGAATTCAGAGGTATCGCAGTTGGAGTGTGGCGGGGATGCGTCGGAAGTCTGCATTTTTGATTCTGCATCCTTAATTCAGGCCGCCAAGCTGTTAGTGGGCATGCCCGCACTTACAGCTTGGGCATGGCACCCGCCATCACACCTACCATTACACGCATTATCGCCCGCCGCCGCGGCTACCGTCACACCCCCGGGGCGGACGGCGCGGGACCGATTGGACCGCCGGCCATTTGCACGTAGCGCATGCGCATCTCGTACAGGGTCGCGTCCAGCGCGCGCTTCTCTTCGGGCGTCAGGTTGTTCTTGGTCTTTTCCTCCAGCACTTGCAGCATGTCTACGAAGTGTTTGGCGGCCTCGAGATTGGGCGGGATGCGCTCGCCGCCCGGCCCGCCCACCAAGCCGAGGGCCACCATCGCCTGAATGGCGATCAGGTTCACCAGTTCAGCGAACGACGGCTCCGGCATGAGCTCGTGCGCCGCGGCTTGCTGCTGTTCGGCCAGCCGCTCCTTTTCGCGCCGCGCTTCAGCTTTCCAGTCGTCATCGACAACGATCTTTTTCTGCTCATCGGGCATGAAATCACTCCAAGCCTTGCGATCAGCGGATTCTAGTAGCCGCAGGCGCGAGGCACAACGCGGCATGGACGGTGGACGGTGGATGGTGGAGT
>JAAYXS010000708.1 GCA_012515775.1 Phycisphaerae bacterium | reverse complement strand
TTGGCGCCTGTACCGCAACCCGTCGGCCGCCGGATTGGCGCTTCTGGAAGATGCGGCGGTGCCGGTCGCGATTAGCAGCCAGGTGCATTCGAATCACCGGTTCGAAGTAGTGGTAGACTCGTGGCTGGGGGAGGAACGCCGCAGGCCGAACCGTACGGAGGCGGGGGAGACGCAGGAAAAGCGGCTGATCGTTTCGCGGCTGGCGCAGCCCGGCTGGCAGGCGCGCATAGCTAACCGGCAGGTCGCGATCGAGCCGCGCGACGGTCTGATGTCGCTGCGCGTGCCGGCCGGCCAGCGCGTGAAAATCGAATTTTCCTACTTTCCGCCGGGTCTGCGCGAAGGGTTGCTCGTGAGCGGCGCGACCGTGATAGTGATTCTGGTGCTGGCGGCGCCCGGCTCGCGCCGCACACGTCCTGGCCAGGAGCTGACCGCTTTAAGCCCCGCCTGCACTGCCTGAGGGCGCGTCCGCGGGCCAGCGCAGCGCCACAGTGCAGCCGCGGGTTTCATTGGCACGAACCGCAATGCGGGCGCCGCACTTGTGAACGATGATCCGGCAGACATTCAGGCCCAAGCCAATGCCTTGCCACTCGCGGCCGCGGCACTCAGAGCCGGCCAAAAACGGATTCAAAACGCGGTCGATTTGTTCCTGCGTCAGCCCGCGCCCGCCGTCGCAGAATTCGAGAACCACATCCGTGCCATTGCGCGAGGCGGTGACCTTTAAACTGGCCGGTGTGTGCACCATAGCGTTACGCGCATTCAGTATGAGATTCAATACTACCTGGATCAGCAGGTCGCGCCGGGCACGCACGTACAAATCCGGAGGAACATCCACGGTCAGGGCGATGCCGTCCTTCTCGAGCGGCCGGACAACGGTCGCCAAAGCCTCATTCACCGCCTCTAGAACGTTGCAGGATTCGAGCGGACATTCGCGGTTGTGGGCCCAATCCATCATTCGTTTGGTAATACTAACGGCGCGCTCGACTTGAACCTTCGTCCGCTCCAATGCCTTGCGCATCTCCGCCGTAGAGCCGCTGGCAAGGGCGAAGTCCGCCCGCGCCAGCAGGGGAGTCATCAGGTTGTTGACTTCATGCGCGATGCCCGCTGCTATGTTCCCAAGCGCCACCAAATGCTGGCAGGCGATCAGTTCCTGCTCCAGGCTCGCGATAGTTCGCTGTGCCGAGTCGAATGAGTCAGGCGAGACTGGACCGGCTGTCGCGCCGGCCGGAGTTGTGGGCTTTGGGCTGGAAGGCGACGCCATATCTGGCCTCCCCGCGGTCAGCAATGCTGCCGCGCCGCTGCAATCGGCTCCACGCCCAAGCTCCAATAATAACGTGCTCCCAGGCCGTGTCAATGACGGGAATGCGTCCATTGCTCCCGCAACATCGTTGCACTGTTGGCGCTGCAGGCGGCAGCGGCTGCCACGACCCACAAAGCTGCCGGCAGACTTACGCCTTCCGTGCCGCCAATCGCCGCAACCGGCGCAAGTTCAGCCAATCCCAGTCCCGCCCAGCACCATCCTGCCCCTTCGGAGTCTCGATGATCATTGGCATCGTGCAAAAGCGCGAATCCGAGAGCAGCGTGCGGAACCCCGCCGCTCCAATACGCCCGCGGCCAATATGCTCGTGCCGGTCCACCCGCGAACCCACGGTCGTCCGGCTGTCATTAAGATGCCAGCAG
>JAAYXS010000707.1 GCA_012515775.1 Phycisphaerae bacterium | reverse complement strand
GGTTGGCTGCGGCAACGCCGGTATTCGGACACGATGCGCTGCGGGTCGGTCCCGACGAGCGTGTTTGTTCCCTGGTTCAAAGTCACCGGGCGTTCGGTGTTCTCGCGCACCGTGAGACACCAGACCCCCAGAATCGTCGTCTCCTCCTGGATGCCGCCGGAATCAGTCAGCACTACTGCGGCCTTGCCCATCAGGTGCAGGAAGTCGAGATAGCCCAGCGGCTCGATGATCCGCAGCCCGCTCATGCGCTTGAAACGCTCACTGAAACCCAGCTTCTCCAGGTTGTGAACCGTTCGCGGATGGATCGGAAAAACGGTCGGCAAATCGGCCGAAATCTCTTCCAAAGCCGCGGCGATGCGGCCGAAAACCGTCGGGTCGTCGACATTGCTCGGCCGGTGCAGCGTAAGAACGTTGTAGCCACCGGGCTGGAGCTTCAACGTCTGCAAAATGGTCGACTGCGCGGCCCTTTCGAGGTTGAAGCGCAGGGTGTCGATCATCACGTTTCCGACGAAGCGTATCTTGCCTTCGTCGACGCCCTCTTTGCGGAGGTTTTCGAGGCCGCTGGGCTCGGACACGAAGAGCAGGTCGGAAATTGCATCGGTCAGCAGCCGGTTGATTTCTTCCGGCATACTGCGATCGAAGCTGCGGAGCCCGGCCTCGACGTGGGCCAGTTTCACGCCCAGCTTGGTGGCCACCAGCCCGCACGCGATGGTGCTGTTCACGTCGCCCACGACGACCACCCATTCCGGCCGGTGCTCGAGCACGAGTGGCTCGAAGCGGGTCATGATTTCGGCCGTCTGCCGGGCGTGGCTTCCGGACCCGACTTCCAGGTTCACGTCGGGCTTGGGTATTTGCAGTTGCCGGAAGAAGAGGTCCGACATGTTGTCGTCATAGTGTTGCCCGGTGTGTACGAGCATGGGTTCCAGGTTGGGATGCTTTGCGTACGCCCGCATCAGCGGCGCGATTTTCATGAAGTTTGGCCGCGCTCCGCAGATGTTGATGATCTTCGCCATTGCGAACCTCAAGTTGGAGAATCAGGCGGCGGCGTTTCCGGCCCGGCCTCCCGCGCCGCAAACAGCCACAGCCGCATTGTTCCGACCTCGCGCTGATCCACGCACTCCAGCGTGCGCAGCCCTTCCAGCGACAACCGCGAACGGTGGCTGTGCCGGAAAACGATCAACCCGCCTGGGGCGAGGTGCGGCGCCAGGCGTTCAAGCAAATCAATCACCGGCAGGGGAGCCAGGGCATCCTTGTAGGGCGGATCGACGAATACCAGACCATAGCCGCCTGCGGCAGGGGGCACGCGCATCGTCCATGCGTTTTCTATCGACACGCGGCAAGCCGTCTGTGCGTGAAGAGTTTCGATGTTGCGGCGCAGCGCGGCGAGGGCCCGCCGGTCGCGTTCCACAAAGAGGCACGACTTGGCGCCTCGCGACAGAGCCTCCAAGCCGAGCCCGCCGGTGCCGGCAAACAAGTCCAGCACCTCCACGTCGGGGAGCTGACCCGGCAGGCCCAGCCGGGCGCCGAGAATATTGAAAAGCGTCTCTTTAGCGCGGTCGGTAATCGGGCGTGTCGCCGTGCCCGGCGGCGCCTCCAGTTTCCGACCTCGAAAGCTTCCCGCAATTATGCGCATACCGGAACGCGACTATTCGCATCTCCCAATATCGGCGCCGGCTGTGTCGGCCTCCGAATCATGTACGGCCTGCGTGACGGGTTTTGCCGTCCTCCGGCTCGATACGCGCCGGCTCAGCTCACGTTGTTACCGGCTCATCACGTTGTGAGCGGCTCATTATGGCCCGCCCATCCGCAGCCGATACGCATACTGGCATGATACGCGACCTGCGAATCATCATCGACGGCTGGGAATACGAGCCCGGGAAAATCTCGGTTCGCAAAATTATCGGCCGGGATGGGCGCGAGAAAATTCAGACCCGCATCGACATGGGTCTGCTGCAAATGGAGCCGGACGGCCCGCCCGACGGCCAGCGGATCGGCGGCTACGATTCCGTCCTCGAGCGACTCGAAGCGGACCTGCGGCGGCACATAGCCGTTTACGGCGACGACCAGGACTTTGTGCTCTCGCCGGAGCAGTGCGCGGACTTGCGGCGCGAGGCTTACCTCTATTACCAGCGTTACCTGTCGTTGTTCGTGCTGGAAGACTACGAGCGCGTCGCCCGCGACACGGCCCGCAATCTCCGGGCAATCGAGCTGTGTATGAAGTACGCCGCCTCGGCCGAGGACCGCGCCAGTCTGGCCGCGCAACGTGGCTACGTATTGATGATGCATGCGCGTTCGCGAGCCTGCGCTGCCCTGCGGGCGGAGCGTTACGACGACGCCGTGCGTCTCGTGACGGAAGGGGTGGCCGCGCTGCGGGCCGCCAGCCAGGAGACGCAGGACGAGCAAGTCTCGTTCGCGTCCGAAATGCGCGTGCTGGAAGCGCTGCGCGAGGAAATCATGTCCAGGATGCCGCCCGACTCGCCCGCCCGCCTCCGGCACGAGTTGCAGGAGGCGCTGGAGGGCGAGGATTATGAGCGTGCCGCTTTGCTGCGAGACCGCCTAACCATCTCCCAAAAGGAACATAAAGCTTCTTTCCCTTGAATTCTCCTGTCCTCCGCGCCCGCGGACCTTGCCCGAAACATCCAATAGATGCTTTATTGCTGTGCTCCGGAAAATCGCCCACCACAGCTATACAATTCTTCAATGGGTTTAATGGACGGGAAAAGAGGTTTTGTCTTCGGCGTGGCCAACGAGGCTTCGCTCGCGTGGCAGATTGCGCTGCGCGCCCACACCGAAGGCGCGCAATTGGCGTTCAACCATTTCCCCGG
>JAAYXS010000706.1 GCA_012515775.1 Phycisphaerae bacterium | reverse complement strand
CAAGCGGCCAAAAGGATCAGAAGTCCAATCCGGAAATAGAACACGCGCGCGTTCTGCGCAGTCCGGGCGAGACAGACCCCGGGTCTTTCTCGTGTTGGCAGGTGCGCGCGGGCTTACGGGGTGAGGGGCAACGGGGGCGACAGCTCACTTGACAGTCCGGTAACGCACTCTTAGATTCGGCGTCCGCGTCGCATTCGCGTTGGCGTGTACGGTGCGGCAGCCTCGGCGAGCGGGGCGGCTTCGCGAGGTAGGGCGGCTTTCGCGAGGCAGGGCGGTTTGTTTGCGAATTCCGACCGGTTCCGACCTCCGGCACCGTCTATAGGGTGTTTATTCGCCAGTGGCAGGGTGACGCTCACCAAGAACAGGCGTGATGCTCACCAGGGACGGGCATGATGCTCAAATGTGAGGACCAGGCGTGATCGAAGTCCGAAACCTCTCAAAGTATTACGGCACTCATCGCGCGGTGGACAATATCTCGTTCACCGTAGCCGATGGCGAAATTGTCGGTTTTCTAGGCCCGAACGGTGCGGGGAAGACGACCACCATACGCATACTGACCTGCTTTCAGCCGGCCACATCCGGCTCGGCCACGGTGGCGGGCCATGACGTGTTCACGGAGTCGCTGGCGGTGCGAGCCGCGGTCGGGTACATGCCGGAAAACGTTCCGCTGTACCCGGAAATGCGGGTGCGCGAGTACCTGCGGTTCCGGGGCAAGCTCCGCGGGCTGGATGGCACGGCGCGGGAGGCGGCGATCGACCGCGTGACGCAGCGTTGCTGGCTGGAGGACGTGATTAACCGGCCGATCAGCCAGCTTTCGAAGGGGTTCAGGCAGCGCGTGGGGCTGGCGGACGCACTGTTGCACAACCCGCCGGTGCTGATTCTGGATGAGCCGACGGTCGGGCTCGACCCGACGCAGATTCGCGAGACGCGCTCGCTGATCCGCGAGCTGGCACCGGATCACACGGTCATACTTTCCAGCCATATTCTGCCCGAGGTCGAGGCGACCTGTCAGCGGATCATCATCATTCACAAGGGCAAGCTGGTCGCGTCCGGTTCGCCAAGCGAGTTGCGCGAACGGATCAGCGAAGGGGCCAAAGTCATTGCCGAGATCAAGGGCGCTCCGGACGAAATCGGCGCGGCCGTGCGACAGTTGCCGGGGGTGACGGACGTGCAAGCGGAACGCCGGGACGGGTGGACGCGTTTGGCGGTGGTTGCGGCGAGCGACCTGCGGGAGACGATCGCGCAGACCGCGTTCACGCGGGGTTGGGCGGTGCGTGAGCTACACCGCGACGCGGCCAGTCTGGAAGACTTCTTCGTCAAGATCGTGACCGGGGCGCACGAGCAGGAATAAGCGGGAAGCGACCTGCGAGGAGCATTGCACTATGAGAAATGTTGTGGCGGTGATGCAGCGCGAGCTGCTTTCCCTTTTCTGGTCGCCGATCGGCTACATCGTGATAACGGGTTTTTGGCTCGTGACCGGGGTGCTGGTGTGCGCGACGAAGGCGTTCACGCCCGGGCAGCCAGCGATGCTGCGGGACGTCTTCATGTGGACGCCGTTCGTGCTGACGCTGATCATTCCGGCGATCAGCATGCGGACGTTGAGCGAGGAATACCGCACGGGGACGATTGAGAGTTTGATGACGGCCCCGGTGACCGACACGCAAATGGTGCTCGGCAAGTACCTTGCGTCATACATTTTCTACCTGGTGATGATTGCCGGGACGTTGATTTACCTGGTGTTGATGGCGATTTTCGGCGATCCGGACTGGGGCAGCGCCGCCGCGGCGTACCTCGGTCTGATACTGGTGGGGCTGGCCTTTACGGCGTTCGGAGTGTTCGCCAGCAGCCTGACGCATAACCAGATTGTGGCGTGGATTCTGGGGGCGGTTCCACTGATGCTGGTGGCGTGGTTTGCGTATTTCATCGTGGGCCAGGTGGAGGGCTGGATGCGCGAGGTTCTCCAACAAGTCAACATCATGGGCCGCTTTGGCGAGTTTGCTCGCGGCCAGGTCGCGCTGGACGGGGTGGTTTTCTTCATCGCGGCCGCGTTCCTGTTTCTGTTTCTGACGGTCAAAGTGGTGGAGTCGCGGCGATGGCGGTAGCAGAACCAATGACTTCTTCAAAACGCCGGTTCCTCTTTGGGTTCAATGTCGCTGTTCAATCGCTGCTGGTGCTGGCAGTGGTGATCGGGGTGGTTTGGATCGCGAAGCGCTTTAACGCGCAAGCGGACTGGACCAGCATGGGCATCAACAGTCTGAGCCCGCGGACGGAGCAAATGCTGCGCGGGCTGGATCAAAACATCTACATTACGGCCCTGTTCGCCAAGCCAGACAAGGAACGCGACAAGCTTCAGTACAAGCGCTGGCAGGAACTGAAAGACCTGATGGACCTGTATCAGTCGGTGGGCGGGGCGCGGATCACGACGCGCATAATTGAGCCGAACCTGGAAAAAGCCGAGACGGACAAGCTGCTCGACCGGCTCAAGAAACTGCCGGTCTACCGCGACGAGGCTCAGCCGCACAAGGAAGCGCTGGAGAAGCAGTTGCCGCCCTTGTCGGAGAAGATCAGCGCGCTGGCTTCGGCCGAACTGCAGCAGCTTGAAGCCTTGCAAGGATCGGAACCGGCTCTGGCGCGAAACCGTGCACTGAACATCATCCGCAATCACTGGCAGAAGATACTGCAGGACTCCAATGAAATTCCAGAGTTGCTCCAGGAGCTGGAGCGGGCCGAGGTGCCGCGTTATGGCCGGGCGAT
>JAAYXS010000705.1 GCA_012515775.1 Phycisphaerae bacterium | reverse complement strand
GGTGTGACCAGCGCCCACAGGCCGGAGCGGTCCTCGTACCCGGCGCACGCGCTGGCCTGGTCAATGCCGCCGATCTGCACGCGGCTGATGTACTCATCGCAGCCCCCTGACGCTGCGCAGAAACCTAGTGGTGCAACTCGCTGCACGATCGCTGTTTCGGCAGATGCCTTGGGTAAATTCGGCTTAGCTGGTGCTATGGTGCCGGACCGGGCCGCCCCGCCCCACGCGCCTGCTGCAAGCGAAACGCCAATCAAGAAGAAATCGATCACCATCGTTCTCCTCCGGACAGGCCTTCACATGCCTTCCCCAACAGGACAACACACAGTTTATCGATTATTTCGAGAGCCACAATACCGGAGCGTAGAACCCGCTGCGGAGTGTCCCATAATCTCTTGGCAACGCCCGCCCCGTGTTCGGCCGCGTTGACGCCGCCACCGCCCTGCTGGTAAATACCGCTTGGGACCATCGTTTGGAGTTGCGAACAAAGTGACTGGCAGACTGCGCAGAGATCCGATCGTGCCCTGGCGGAGCGGCGGTGCGCTGCTACTAATCCTCTTGGCCTGCGGCGGCTGTGCTCTCATGCACGCTCAAGCCCGGCTGCACCTCGCCGCCGGCGAAAAGGATTTTTCGGCTCGCAATATCGACGCGGCCCTGGCGGAATTTCGCGAAGCCGTGAAGCTCGATCCCGATTTCGCCGAGGCTCATTCACGCTTAGGCGTCGCCCTCAAGGAAAAGGGCGACCTCACTGCCGCCGCGGAGGCGCTCAAGACGGCCGTCCGCCTCGACCCGGGCGATTTCTCAGCCACCTTCGAGTTGGGTGAGGTCTACCGCCTGCTGAACAATCTGGCGGCGGCCATTCGGGCCTACCTGGTAGCTTGCGAGCTTGATCCGGCCAATTTCGAGGCCCGCACCAGTTTGGCGGGCTGCTACTACCGCAACGGGGAGTTGGATTCGGCCGCCGCTACGTACGAGGCCGCGTTGAAGCTCAATCCCAAGAACGCCCTGGTTTGGAGCAATTTGGGGGCGGTGTACCACGCCCAAACCAAACCCTACGAGGCCTTGCGGGCCTACAAGGAATCGCTGGAATGCGACGCCCGGCAGCCGGCCGTTCTGGTGAACATGGCGACTGTTTACCTACAGCAGGAGCGCTGGCAAACGGCTCACCGCACGTTACTGGTGGCGCTCGACCTGGACCCCAATTTTTCGCCCGCACACGAGCGGCTTGGTTACTGTCTGTGGCGCCAGCAACTCTATGCGGCCGCCGCCGATGCTTACCAGAGAGCGCTCGAGCTGGATCGCAAAAACGCGGCGGCGTACGCCGGGTACGGCGTGGTGCGAATGACGCAGTTCCTGAACGAGCCGGAGCAAATTTCGCTGCGCGATGAGGCGGTCGAAGCCTGGCACACCAGTCTGGAGCTGAACCCCGGTCAACCCAAGCTGCGGGCGCTGGTTGAGAAGTACCGCCTGCACGCCGACCCGCCCGTTCTGGATCTCGATCATTGAGGCCAAGCGGCGCCGGCGGCCGGACCGTGTGTTTGACAGCCCTTTCGGGCGGACTAGAATCAGCGTCAGTCGATAGTTGATTAAAGGAATTCCGAGGCGGAAATACCATGGCCGGCGAACACACGCTTCACCTGACGGAAGCCAACTTTGACCAGGAGGTTCTGCAAGCGGAAGAGCCGGTCCTGGTGGATTTCTGGGCGACCTGGTGCGGACCGTGCCAGATGATCGCACCGATCATCGATGAACTGGCGCACGACTACCAGGGCAAAGCGAAGATCACCAAGCTCGACGTTGATAAGGCGCCGCGCTTGGCTGCCCAGTTCGGCGTACAGAACATCCCGACGGTCCTGGTCTTTCATAAGGGCCAGGCGGTACACCGCGTGGTCGGGGCCAAGCGAAAGAGCGAGTACGCTTCCTTGATCGACCAACTGATCGGCGCCCCCAAATAAGTTTCATTCCGAGGAACGGCCGAACCAGCGGGCACCATGCCCAAGCGCCGGGTGCCCAAGCGCCAAGCGCCGGGTGCCATGCCCAAGCGCCAAGCGCGGGCATGCGTCAGCGTGCGTGTAACTCATGCCTAAGCCGGGTGCCATGCCCAAGCGCCAAGCGCGGGCATGCCCTCCCCTACCCGCGGGATATGGCCAACTATTCGACTACTCCGGTATCATGCGCCCATGCCAAACGACATTCGCGCTCAACTTGGCCCGCACACGCTTGGCCCGGGTCAGCCGCTCCTGCTGATTGCCGGCCCCTGCGTAATCGAATCCGCCGAACACGCGCTGCGCCTGGCCGAGCAGATCGCCGCGATCGCGCAGCGTGTGCGCCTGCCCTACGTCTTCAAAGCCAGCTACGACAAGGCCAACCGTTCCAGCGGCCGCTCCTACCGCGGCCCGGGACCTGAAGAGGGCCTGCGCATCCTGGCGCGCGTACGCAGCGAAATCGGCGTGCCCGTGCTTTCGGACATCCACGAACCGACCCAGGCGGCCGCGGCCCGCGAAGTGCTCGACTGCCTCCAGGTTCCCGCGTTCCTCTGCCGCCAGACCGATCTGCTACTGGCCTGCGGCAAGACCGGCCGGTGCGTCAACATCAAAAAGGGCCAGTTCCTGGCGCCGCAGAAGATGCAGCTCGCGGTCGACAAGGTGCGCGAGACGGGCAATGCCAACGTCCTGGTTACGGATCGCGGCACGTTTTTCGGCTACGAGCGCCTGGTCAACGACCTGACGGGCCTGCAGGTCATGCGCGCCTTTGCCCCCGTAGTGTTCGACGCAACGCATTCCGTGCAGTACCCCGGCGGCGGAGGCCATGTGACCGGCGGACGGCGCGAGTTCATCCCGCTGCTGGCACGCGCGGCCGTCGCGGCCGGTATCGACGCTCTCTTTATGGAAGTCCACGACGATCCGCCCAACGCCAAGAGCGACGCGGCCACGGTCTGGCCGCTGGATCAGCTCGAATGCCTGCTGCACAAACTGGTCCGCATTCGCGAAGCGGTCGCGTGACGGTAGCCGCGCCGAATGCACCGATTGAGGTAGTGGGACGCTCTGTTTTGCCGTGAGCTGAGAGGTCCGAGAAATCTGTGCCTTTTTTGGTATTGTCCGGCTCGACACGACTGCACCTTTCCGGCACGCCTCCGGCTCGACGCGAGCCGGCTCTGCTCTGTGCCTCCGCGCCGGCTCTACTTCGGTTGCGGATGCAACCGCGCCCGGCGGGGCGGGTATACTAGCCGGCATGAAAAAGACGCCTCACCGATCT
>JAAYXS010000704.1 GCA_012515775.1 Phycisphaerae bacterium | reverse complement strand
TATTGGCGGGCGGCTTACGACCCTTCATAGAGCGGAAGACGATGCCAAGGGCAATCTGTAACGGACAGATCATTGCCGAGAGCGAACGCACGATCGTGCTGGACGGCGTTCATTACTTTCCGCAAGGTGCGGTACGCAGTGAACTGCTGCGCACGAGCAGCACACGCCGCTGGTGCCCGGACCAGGGTGAAGCCCGCTACTACCACCTCGTGATCGGAGACACGCTTCAACGCGACGCGGCCTGGTACTTCCCAAGCCCCGCACCCAGCGCCGGCCGGCTCGCGGGCCATGTCGCGTTCGGCAGCGAAGTCGAAGTGGTGCAAAGCGAGATGCTCGCACTCGTCTGAGCTTGCGACACGGGCGCGCGGCATGTGCTTGCGGCGTGAACGCCGAAAACCCTCTCGAAAACTTGACCGGTGCGGCGCTACACTGAGCCGCAAGACGACTCGTGCTGCGCCGCGTTAAGCCGCTGCGCGCACCCCGCGCGCCCCGCCGCCCGGCCGTAACGGCCGGCCCCATGCTTCGCATGCGCCCGCCCAGTTATAATCGCCGCCGCGATGGGCGAGGTAATACTCGACAACGTCACGAAAATTTACCCCGGCGGGGTTAGAGCCGTGGATGGCCTCGACCTGGCAGTCGGCGAAGGCGAGTTCGTCGTGCTGGTCGGTCCATCCGGCTGCGGCAAGAGCACGACGCTGCGTTTGATCGCGGGCCTTGAGGACCTGACCTCCGGCACGATCCGCATCGGCCCGCGCATCGTCAACGACCTGCCGCCCAGAGACCGCGATCTGGCCATTGTCTTCCAGAACTACGCTCTCTATCCGCACCTGACCGTGGCCCGCAACATGGCATTCAGCCTGATGTTGCGGCGCCGGTACGCCGGTTGGGGCAACCCGCTGGCGAGGCTGGTAGCGCCGGCACGTTTCCGCGCCGCCTGCGCCGAGCGCGCCGAGATTGAGGCTCGCGTGCGCTCCGCGGCCGAGTTGCTCGGCATGCAAGAGCTGCTCAGGCGCCGGCCGCAGGCGCTGTCGGGCGGGCAGCGGCAGCGCGTCGCCGTCGGGCGGGCGTTGGTGCGGCGCCCGCAGGCTTTTTTGTTGGATGAGCCGCTGTCGAACCTGGATGCTCGGCTGCGACTGGAGCTGCGGGCGGAGCTGAAGGCGGTGCATCGCAAGGTGCAGACCACGACCATCTACGTCACGCACGACCAGGAAGAAGCCATGACGCTGGGCGATCGCGTGGCTGTGATGCAGGCCGGGCGCATTCAGCAGTGCGGCACACCGCTGGCGGTCTATAGGGCGCCGGTAAATCGCTTTGTGGCCGGTTTCATCGGCATGCCGCCGATGAACTTCCTGGAGGGGCGGCTGATTCAGCGGGGCAGCGCGTTGCTATTTGGCGGAGAAGGCGGCGAGTTGGCCCTTTGCCCGGAGCACCAGCGCCGGCTCTCGGCGTCTGAGGGCCAGACAGTGGTGCTTGGGATACGCCCTGACGCGGCGCATCCGGTGCCCGCGAGCGCCGGCGACATCAGGCGGGCGGCCCCGGAAGGTCATGGCGTGCTCCGTGCGACCGTGTGGGCGGTAGAAGCGCTAGGCGACCGCGTCGACACTCATGTCCAGACGACGGGGCATGAGCGGCTAGTCTGCCGTACCGCCGCGGGCGAGCCCGTGACGGCCGGCCAGACTGTGGACGTGTGGGTGGACATGACGCGCGTTCACTTCTTCGCAGCAGATACGGGCGGCCGGAACCTGCTGGCACCGGGCGCCATGCCGGGTGCCATGCCCAAGCTGTAAGCGCGGGCATGCCCTCGTTAACGGCACCAGGTGCGGGGCTATGTGGCGACGCACAGGTCTGCTGCGGTACGAACCTCCTCGCCCGGCTCCTGCGGTACGAACCTCGTCGCTTGGCGGCGGCCTCGCGCAAGGCCGTCCCGGCACGTTGCCTCAATCGCCTTCTGCGTTTACGTTGTCCGGTTACGGCTGGGGCTATTCGCGGGACAGCCCGGCCGCTGAGACGCGTTTCCCGCATCGAGGCTAACATGAATCGACGCACCACCTGGAACGGAGTGTGGCTAATGGCAGCCGCGACCCTTTGGGCGGCAACTCAATACCCGGCCGCGACGCTGGCCGGGGAACCGGCTGAGGAAGTCCGCAAAGTGCCGGAGCGCACGGAGATCGATCAAAAGTACCTCTGGAACCTGGAAAGCACCTTCAAGAGCGTGGCCGACTGGGAGCAGGAGTACGCTCAGGTCGACGAGGCGGTCAAGCAAGTAGCCTCCAAGAAAGGCACCTTGGCGGCCGGCCCGGCGGAGCTGCTGACTCTGCTGAAGCTGAGCGACGACACGGAAGCCCGCCTGGACCGGGTCGCCGTTTACGCCCACCTGATGGCTGACCAGGACACGCGCGTCAACGAAAACCAAGCGCTCTTGGAACGGGCCATGGATTTGATCAGCCGCTACAGGCAGGCCACGGCCTGGGTCGAGCCCGAGTTGATCCAAATTCCGCAAGAAACAATCAACGCCTGGATGGACCAGGACAAAGAGCTGGCCGTTTACCGCCACAGTTTCGACAACCTGTGGCGCATGAAGAAGTACATCTTGTCGGAAGCTGAGGAGAACCTGATCGCCAAGGCCGGCCGCGTGTTCTCGACGCCGCGCTCGACGTACGACCGGCTGACGCTGGCGGACATCCAATTTCCGACGATCACGGACGAGCAGGGGCAAAAGTTCGAGCTGAACGACGCAGTGTTCTACAAGTGCGTGCGCTCACCCGATCGCCGCATGCGCAAAGAGGGCTACGAGGGGATCGTGGGCACGTATGCCAAGTACCGCAACACGATGGCGGCGTTGCTGAACGGCGAGGTTCAAACGCACCTCTTCCGAGTCCGGGCGCGCGGCTACGAGAGCTGCCTGGACGCGGCCCTGACTCCCGGCAACATTCCGGCCGAAGTTTACAACAACCTCGTGCGCACAGTGAACGAAAACCTGCCACTGTTGCACCGCTACACGACGCTGCGCAAGCAGGCCCTGAAGCTGGCCGACGGCGTTCACGATTACGACCTGTACTGCCCCTTCACCGAGGAGCAGAAGCTGGATTACTCATATGAGGACGGCGTAAATCTGATCCTGGAAGCTCTGGCCCCGTTGGGACCCGAGTACCTCACTCCCATGCAGAAGGGCTTCGAATCGCGTTGGGTGGACGTCTACCCGACCAAGGGCAAGCACAGCGGCGCTTATTCCAGCGGCACGTATCTCACGCAGCCCTACATCCTGATGAACTTCTACGGCGCGTACGACGACGTGTCGACTCTGGCGCACGAGATGGGGCACTCGCTGCACTCGTTCTTCTCGCGCGGCACTCAGCCGTACGTTTACTCGAATTACGACATCTTCTGCGCCGAAGTGGCCTCGACGACGAACGAGATTCTGTTACAGAACCACGTGCTCAAGCAGGTGAAGGACCCGCAGACGCGGCTGTACCTGCTGGTTGAGTTCCTGGAGACGTTCCGCGGGACGGTCTTCAGGCAGACTATGTTCAGCGAGTTCGAGCAGAAGATCCACGAGCTGGCCGAGGCGGGCGTGCCGTTGACGGCGGACAAGCTGGGCGAGACCTACGGCACGATCATGAAGAAGTACTACGGGCCGGACTACGTGCACGACGATCTCGTGGACGATTATTGGATCCGCATCCCGCACTTCTACCGGAATTTCTACGTTTACAAGTACTCGACCAGCTTCTGCGCGGCCTCCAACATCGCGCGGCGCATCCTCGAGGGCGAGCCGCGTGCGGTGGAAGCCTATTTGACGTTCCTCAAGTCCGGTTCGAGCAAGTACCCGATCGAGCTGCTGCAGGCCGCCGGCGTGGATATGACCACGCCCGAGCCGATCCTGGACGCCATGAACCACTTCAAGAACCTGCTGGATGAAACCGAGAAGCTGCTGACTGAGGTGAAGTAAGCAGAAGGGATCAAAGGATCTAGGGATCAAGAGCTAGAGATCGAGCGGGCCTGGCTGCGAGTGTCGCCGCCAGGCCCCCCTTTTTTTATGCTGCGAGTCTGACGGCCCTATGTCGTCAGCAGTTGGCCTGAAATTGATTCGCTGACGAAGCGTGAAGCGGACCGCTCATTCCCGGGCACCCCCGCTACCATCGCCCCTGGCGCCACGTCGGCAATGATGACCGCCCCGGGCTGAACCAGCGCCCCGCGCCCGATACGCCGGCCCGGAATAACGCACGCCCCGATCCCCAGCGTGGCCAAGTCTTCAACCGCGACGGTTCCGGCCAGCCGGACGGCCGGATGCAGGAACACTCCCCGTCCGATGACGTTATCGTGCTCGATGATGGACCCTGCGGAGACGACCGTGTGCGCTCCGATCCGGGCGTGTACGCAGATGCTGACGCGCGGACCAATGATCACGTGATCGCCCACGAGCGCGGTCGGCGAAATGCTGACCAGCGGGTGAATGGCGGACACGAGCTGGAAGCCGCGCGCCGCAAGTTGGCCGGCAATGGCGACCCGCGTGTGATTGTCGCCGATGGCCACCACCGCCCGCGTCAGTCCGTCCCGCAGTAATTGCGCGGCGTGTCGCATATCGCCCTCAACCGGCAGGCCGCCCACGGACTTGCCATGCTTGCGCGGATCCGAATCCAAGTACGCGGCCGGCCGCCAGCGCCCGGACTGCCGCAGGATGTCCTGCACCATGCGGCCCAAACCGCCCGCACCGTAAATGAGGACGTCGGTATTACGCTGCTTCACATCTCGACTATCGGCAGCGGCCGGCGGGGCTGGCGATATCAGCGGCGGAATGTGGTACGATGGAAAGCGTATTGCGGCTCTGGTTACCGGGTGTCGAGGTGGCCCGATGGAAAGACGGACACTGCTAAAGCTTTCGTTGGTCGCGGCCGGCGCTACGTTTCTAAAAACTATGGCTCAGCGGGCCTTGGGAGCGGCCGAGGGCGGCCCTGGGCCGGCTTCGGCGCCGGCCAGCCCGCGCACGCTGCGTCGTCCCGAGCAGGCGGAAATTATCCAGGATCTTTTGCGCCAGCGTGACAAGGCGGGCGTGATCCTGCCCCAGGATCCGCAGGAAGGCCAATCCTCGGGCGCAGTTCGAGCGGCGACCGCAGACGATTCCGGCCTGCTTCCGGAAGGCACGATCCTGGTCGAGAGGCCTGGGCGGTTGGTGTCAGATGGCGGGCGACCGATGTTCGTTTTTCTGACGTCCGCGACTGGCGGGCGGCCGCAAAGCATGGAATTACTGCCATGTCAGCTTCTGGAGGCGCTGGAGCGTGAATCGGCCAGGGGCTCGGAATTCACGGTATCGGGGGAGGTAACGCGCTATCGGGGGCGCAATTATTTGCTGCTCTTGAAGGTACTGCACCGGGTCAATCACGGTAACCTCTCGCCCTGAAGATGGGGCAACGCGCGCCAAAACGTGAATTTGCGGGTTTTTTTTTCGAATTTGGGACGCGTTTAAGCGATAGCTGATATTGAAAAGTGCCCCCATATCTTGTGCTATGGGCTCAAACCAGGGCACTATCATGTGGCCTGTTGGCATTGTCAACAACTGACTCGCGCGCTCTTAACAGACTTTTGTAAAAATGGGCAAAGTTGTCGATGCCCAACAATTCGCGTCGTGTTATCTTTAATCCAGACGACATGACGGATTGGTAATGCGGATCCCGGTCGATGAACAGCAGCTTAAGGATGAGCAGCAATACGACCGAAACGCATCGGCAGAGAACGGACGCTTTGCCGGTGTTCTTTTCTCCCGGCGAAGGTAGTTTTTGACGGCTATGGGTGGACTGACCGTGTCACTCGTCTTCAGCCATCAAGAGGCACTCATTCTATCGATTCGGAACTTGATGGCCCCCTCGCTCAAAACCCCAACCCCCACTCCTGAAGGACGTTGACCGGCAGCCACCCATGGCCCATTAGTTAGCTCGCTCCGCCAGACGAACCCACAGGAACTCCTCGCTCGACCGTGCACCATCCAAACCGCGCCCTAGTTGCAGCGCGACGGGCGACAATCCGTCACTGTCGTCGTCTACATAGCGAACCGCCAAACGCAGCTTTGTACCCGCCGATAACGCAGTCGCGCCAAATGTCCGGCTCGGTATTTGAACGTGATACACACGCGCGCCATCGGAGCCAGGCAGCGTCCTGCACGCCCAAGCGTCCAGCTCAACTCCGGCGATCCCGTGAACGGGCCGCAGTTGGGGCGGATCAGATGCGAGGTCGATGCGCACCGCCGTGTGCTGGTCGGCATGATCGCCGGCCACGCCCAGCAACAGGTCGTCGCCGATGGTGGTCCCGTCGGCCAAAGCCCGTAGCGGAAACAGGCGGTCGTCGCGTAGTACGATAAGCAGGTCGAAACTCTGGCTGGAGTAGGCCCCGAATACGGTGACGCCCGCGCTGGCTCCCTGACCATCGGGCGGTGCGAGCTCTCCCAACCGGAACGCGTCGTGTTGGCGCGGCCAGGCGCTATCCGCTGGCGGTACGCTTACCAGGGCGCACACATCGACCGGAATATCCAGGACCGCCTTATCGAGCGTCAATTTCAGCGCGGCCTTTGCCGGCTCGAGCTGTTTTTCTGCGGGTCGCGTGATCTCGAGGGGGAGGTGTTGGGTCTCGCCCTGCTTGGCTTTGAACGACTGGCGGTCCGAATTGAGCGTGACCGGCGAATTTCTCGGCGCCTCCAGCCGGATGGAACCACGTCGCACATCTTCCGGCGGGGTGAGTTCCAGAATATTGTGGGCGGTCTCTCCGCAGAAAAGGGTAGAGGGAATGCTGATTGGGGAATGGCCGAAGGCCAGTTGCGGTTCGGGTTGGGGGCTCGTGAGCCGCAAGGAGATGAAGAACGGGCGATTTAAGGTAGGCGCCAGTGACGTGGGCAGGCCGGTCAGTGCCTTGAACGGACGTCGCTCGAAATCCTGTAACTGGAGCTCTCCGGGCACGCCCTGTAGGACTGCCAGAAGCGCCGGCCGGATGCGATTGGGCTTCGGCAGCAGGACGGCCAAGTGGCGATCGCTGCCGACAAATAGCGCAGAATCAAACTCGGGCGGAGTTCCATCCACCGGGCCGCGGCAGGCCAGGCCCGTGAGCATGCCGGCGGCCGCGGCGTAGCCGAGCAGGCTGGCCTTGGGGCTGAAATCTCGGCGCACCAGCCCGCGCAGCGCATCTGGCTGGCCGCGATCGTTGTCGTCGTCGCGCAGGTCATACCAGATGAGCCCGCGCACGCCCGCCAACGCGGCATGTACGTAATGCTTCAATACGTCTTCGGCGTCGACGAAGGTCGTCGGGCCAACCAAGGGAGCCGCATTGTGCTGCCACCAGAACTTGGCGTCCCAACTGATGCCCGCAACACTGCGGAAAGTTTCAAGCGCTTGCAGCGCGGCTTGCACGTCACCGGCCGTTTGGACGCACCATAACACGCGGGAGGCCGGTAAGTGGGCCTTGAGCTCAGCGGCAGACTCGGGCGTCGCAGGCACCGGCGGGGAGACCGCCACCGCATCTTCGCGGGTTTTCTTCAAGCGCTCCTGAATGCGGTCCAGGGCCGGGGCCAACTCGCTCAGGCCGCGTGTCCCCAGCACCTCGTGCTCGGGTTGGAACAGCGACACCGCTGCCCCGTACTTTTCGGCCACTCTGCTGAATACCGCGGCCACGGCGTCAACGCGGGCAGCGCCTTCCGGGGCCCAGTCAGGCGGGTCCGTCAAGACGATCAGCGGAGCGATGTTCTTGGCGACCAGTTCGTTGACGGCCGGATCGAGCGCGGCGAAATCAAACTTGCCCTGGGCGGGTTCGATCTGTCGCCAGGGCGTTTCGACGGCTACCAGGTGAACGCCGATGGCGCGCGCGATTGCGATTTCGAGCCGCTGATCGGCGACCGGTTCGCGAACCAGGCCGGAGCGCACGCCGTAGAAGACGGACCGTCCGCGCGAGATTGCGGTATTGCGCGGCGTGACGGCAATTGACGTCTGAAACACGGCGGGGGCCAGCCAGCCGCCGGCGCGGGCCCGCGCGGTCAGGCGGTACAAGCCGGGCTGTTCAATGCGCTGGGAGAAATCGATCGACTGGCGCGAGCGAAAACCGGGTCTACTGGGCGGCAGACTTTTCGAACCTGATTGCGTCTTGAGCACGGAGCCGTCAGAGCGAATCCAGGCCAGCTCCACGCTGACTTGCAGCTTCTCGCTCCGGGAACAATTCTCCAAAGCCAGCGCCGTTTTGACTGTTGCGCCGGGTTCAAAAATACGCGTCGGCTCATCGAAGAGGAACTCGCCGTGCACCACGGCGCGGCGCTCGACATGATGCCCGATCTGGAATTCGTCCAAATAGAGCGTCTGCTTGCCGAGTTTGCTCGTGCTGGCGCGAAAACCCTGGAACTGCACGGGCCAAGTCAGCTCGCCGGTGCCCTGAATGCGCTTGAGCTTTTCCGCATCGCAGGCGATCTCGACGTAGGTCCAGCGATTCTTGGCGGACACGGTTTGAGCCGGCGTTTCGAAGATCTGATCGTTCGCATCGCGTAATCGAAAAGC
>JAAYXS010000106.1 GCA_012515775.1 Phycisphaerae bacterium | reverse complement strand
TGCTGCACCGGCTGAACGGGTGTCAGATCCGATTTGAGCCTGCTGTGATTTGTTCTTGGGCATATCACTCCTCAACCAGTCGGAAGGGCCGTAGTTTAGCCAAAAACGCGGACCGCACAAACGCCCGTACTAGGGCGGAAAAGCACTCACGCGTGGTCCGCCAACCGGGAATCGCGAGTCGGCAACCCTGGGCTGCGCCATGGGCGTGCCGCAGCCGGCCCGGCGCGTTACTATTTAGATTGACAACTTCGTCATCAATTTGGTAGGCGGCGGCGTGCCCGAAATTGGGCCATTATTTCACCGCGCGGCAGTTTTGCGCCCGGGAAACCAGAATGAACAGGCGACCTCGCCAAAACACGACTCGCGGAGCGCGCCAGGGCGCGAGCGGGCGACTCGGCCACGCCGTCCGTACCGAGTTATCGGCTCCTGCGCCCGGCCAGTCGGGCCACACTTCCTGCCACTCGGCTTGCGTGGCGTGTCGCGAAAAGACGCACGGCGGCCTGGGGCTACAATTCCGGTCTGATTCGGATGGCACGCTCGTGGCGCAGTTCTTCTGCGACCCCGTTAATTGCAGCTATCCCGAAAACGTGCACGGCGGACATCTCGCGTTACTCCTCGATGCGGCGATGGGGCATTGCTTGTTTGAGCACGGAATCATCGCCGTGACTGGGCGGCTGAACATCGGCTTCGCGGAGCCGGTGCGCGTGGGGCAGTCGGCACAGGTCCGCGTCGCCATCCACGATCACCAGGAAGAGCTGTACCGGGTCCGGGGCGAAATCGTGCAGGACGGCCGCGTCTGCGTGCGGGCCGAGGGAAAATTCACCGTCCGGCAATGAACCGGACAGACGCCAAACCTCAAATCTCGAAACTTGAAACCCCTATGCTGCCGGCGCCTGCTTCGAGAGTGCTCGCCGAATTTGCTCCAGGAGCTGATCGACCTTGAAAGGCTTGAACAGTACGCCCGCCAAACCTTCCCGGCTGGCGCGGACGATGGAATGATCCGGGTCGTAGCCGAATCCGGTAATCAGGATCACCGGGCAATCGGGGTTGGCTGCGCGGGCTGCGGCGAACACCTCGTACCCGCTCTTGTGCGGCATCTTGATGTCCGACACTACCAAGTCGAAATGCTGAACCTGGATCATGCCGACGGCTTCGATGCCGTCGCGGGCCATCACGGTCAGCGCCCCGTTCTTGGTCAGCACATCGGAAATCGTCTCGCGAATGATCGCCTCATCGTCGGCGATCAGGATGCGCCTGCCGGCCATCAGCGGGTCGACGGTTCGTGTCTCTGGAACAAGGCCGCGTACGCCGCGGGACTCCGTAAGCTCGGTTAGCGTACGCTTGACCCGGTCCACGTTGTCGATGATGCCCCGCAGCCGGGCGCGCAGATCATCCTGCCCGATGTAGTCGTTTATCGTCGCTGTCGCCTCAGCAATGATGTCGTTCAGCGGCGCGGACAGCTCCGAAGCAACGTCGGCCGTGATCTGGCCGGTGGTCGTGGAGCGTTCAACCGCGAGCAACTTCAGAATGTGCAGGGCGATGGCGACGTAGCGGGCGAAAATCTCGGCGAAGCGGCGGTCTTCTTCGGTGAATGCCGCGAGCTCCTGCGCTTCGACGTTGAAGACGCCGACTACCTGGTCCCGTAGCCGCAACGGCACGGTTAGCGAGGAGCCGGCCCGCTCCAGACCGGGCAGGTACAGCGGGTCCTTGCTGACGTCCGGGCAGATGCGCGAGCGCCCCGTGGCCGCGACGTAGCCCGTGATTCCATTGCCCTCGGTAGAGGCCAGTAGGGGCATGGATCTGACTTCTTCGGAAAAGCCGCTGGCGATAACGGTTTCCAGGCGCCGCGTCTGCTGGTCGATAACCAGCACCGCGAAGTTATCGAAATCGAGCAATTCGTGGGCGTAGTGGTGTATCTTCTCTTCAAGCACTCGCAGCCGTTCGCAGACGTCGAGTTGCGCAAGAGCGTCGGCATCGAGCTGCACCAGTTCGCGCCCCGCGGCGTCTATCGTGTCCATTCGCTCCTGAAGACGCTGGGCGGCCGAGATGTCGATGGCCAGGCCGACCACTTCTTCAACCTTGCGGTCAGGCGCCGGCAGGGGCGAAACCGTCAGGTCAAAGAAGTACCCGGGGCCGACGCGAATCGTCCGGCGCCGGGGGGGGGTGTCGTGTTCCGGCGGCCGCTCCCTGGCAAACTCCTGGCAGATCTCGGCGCAGTGTTGGCGAATCGCCTCCACCACCTCGGGCGGATAGGCCGACAGGCGCGTATTAGCCCAGACCAGCGTTCCGGCGCGAGCGACGATGCACACGGCCTGGCCAAGCTTGTCCAAGACGAGTTCGCCGCGCTGCCGGGCTTCCGCGCGAACGAGTAAGAGCATGTCGGACGGAGCGCTGAGAACTATGTCGTAGTTGCCGGTGCGCAGGGCGGTGAGGGCGTCCTCGGTTGTCTCGACGTAATTAATTTCGCCCAGCCCGGCGACTGCGGCCTGAATATCCTGCAACCCGGCGCCGCCGGTGCTGAAGACGAGTATCGCGCGGCGTTTGTCGTTGCCGCCGGCTCCGGACATTCCCGCGTTCTCCGCCCGCAAGGGGTTCATCGCTGCCTCGAAGTCAGCCCAGCATGATACCCCAATACGCTG
>JAAYXS010000703.1 GCA_012515775.1 Phycisphaerae bacterium | reverse complement strand
TGGCTCATGACCAGTCGACTGTTATGGCAATAAATCGCCCCGCCGGCAAGCGCAGGAGCATTAGTGCCATTGCCAACGAAAGTGCAGTGGGAAATCAGCAGCGCACTGTTATCGCTGTATATCGCCCCGCCCAACTGTAACCAACTGTTATTGCTCTGGAAGTGGCAATGTTTTATCGTTGGACTGCTGCCGCCAACGCAGGCAATCGCGCCGCCATTCACCCCGCTGGAATTGTTATTCTGGAATATGCAGTTGACAATCATTGGGGAACTGTTGAGGCAGAGAATTGCGCCGCCAGGGAGCGGGTCCCGCACATCGGCATAACCGTTAACGATCTTGATGCCACGGATAATCGAAACCGCTACTCAGCGCGCTGCTGAATGTGAAAGCACGGTCACTTCCGCCGCAGTCGATGGTACATGAGCCCGGTACGTCCGATGCACTGCGAATCGTGACACGCTTGTACGAGATGAACAGATCGCGGTTGCCGGGCCCTCCGTAAGTCGCGTTAACCAGAACTATCTCATCGCCATCCGCTGCAGCCTCGAGCGCTTCAGCGATCGTGTCGTACAGTGCGCTGGGTACCTCCAGTTCGCCAGCCCTGCTTGGCGTCGATACTAGAGCGCCGGCCAAGAGTACTGGCCAAAGAAAACAATGTCTCCGCCTCCGATCTCCAAAGGACTTGACTTTGCGCATAACTACCTCCTTGTGCGAAAAGACGCGCGCATCCTCCCGGGACCGTCCCGGCGATCCGCGCCAAAACGCGTCAATGATGAAGTGGCCTGTGGTCTACGGCGTTCCTACGCCTCAAGCGAATAGCAAATGTTCGTTACCGTTGCAGTAGGATCTCCACAAATGGATCAATGTCAAACACATTCACCGCGCCGTCGCGGTTGCAGTCGGCCGCTTCAAGATAGCAATCGGGGTGCTCCGCCTGGTACAACTCCGCGCATGTGAGCGCACTAACGTACGGTGCGATGTCCAACGCGTTTACCAAACCGTCACAATTGAGATCCCCACGCCGAAAGTCGGCGCGGCAGCTCCATTTACCAAACCCGAAGGCCGGAATTTGCTCCTCCCCGAGGAGTATCAGGTTGTTGGCCCCGACATACAGTATGTCCTCGCCGCCCTCACGCACGTGCGCTACGACGGAAGGCCCCGATATCCGCCCCACCGGCGACCACTCCACGCCGTCAAATTGCAGCAGATCATGGCGCGCTTCCGTGCCCACTAAAACGAACCGGCCGCTGACGTAGAGACGCGGCCCCTCGACCGTGTCGGCAACGTATAACCTCGCATATCGCGCCTCAACAATCGGAATAACCACCGGCGACCACTGTTGCCCGTCCCACTTGGCAAAGCCCGGCAGCGGCACTGCGCCATCCGGATACGTGCACGTGAATCCGCCGGTGACGTATAAAGCCGGCCCGGTGCCGTCGTCGAAAACCGCCAGCGACCGGACCTCCGCTTGCCCGTACCAGCCGCTGTAACCACTATCGCGCAGGCCGCCGCCCACGTCCGACCAGGCACTGCCGTCCCAGCGCGCAATGGCGGGCGACACCACGCCTCCGGCCTTGTGAAACCTGCCCCCCACATACAGCGCCGGCCCACGCCCATCGTCGAACGAGCACAAGGCTTCAACGTGATCCTCCGATATTCCCGTGCCCAGCGCCGACCAACTCGTGCCATCCCACTTGGCGATCCCGTTGGCTTGGAAGCCCGTCAGGCCCTCGTAATTTTCTCCGGCAACGTAAAGCGCCGGCCCCTTGCCGTCGTCATGGACGGCCATCGTCCTGATGCCCAGGGCAACATCCTCGCCCAGCGCCGACCAGGATGTACCGTCAAAGCGCTGCACGTGAAGCCATCGGTCCTCCGCGGGGATATAGACGGACGCACCGACGTACAGCCCCGGCCCCTCGCCGGTCGGCGGATTGTACACCGTCAGCGCTATGGTGTCGTAGAAGGGACCTCCGACCCATCCCGGCACGCTCGACCAGCCAGACCCGTCCCAGCGCGCCAGACCGCGCGTCACCACGTCCCCGGCGATGCCGGGCCCGCCAACGTACAGCGCCTGCCCCGTCCCGTCGTCGTACGCGCACAGGGCCCTCACGAACGGCACCGCCCCGTCGCCGTCGCCCAAGCGTGAAAAGCCGTCCGAGTCCAGGCGCGCTATGTGCGTCGCTGCCACTCCGCCCGCCACCCAGAAGGGTCCGCCCAGGTAAAGACCTGGAGTACCGCCCGGCGGCGCGAACACGTGCAGCGCCCAAACCGGGGTGCCTTCCACGTTATGGCGCGTCCAAGCTGCGCCGTCCCACTTCACCAGCCCGTCCTGAGCCCACCCATCGCCCTCAAACCATTCGATCAGGCCCCCCACGTAGAGCGCCGGGCCGGTGCCATCGTCGTACGAAGCCAATGCCCGCAGCCGGCTCCACCCCTCTGGTGTCCACACGCCCGGCGCGTCCACTCCCACCCCGGACCAACTCAGTCCGTCCCAGCGGGCCAGCCCATTCACCGCCTGCCCTTCTGCGTACTCGATGTCGCCGGCGGCGTAGAGTCCGGGCCCCTCCGGCCCAGGCGGGTCGTGTACCACTAGGGCCTCAATGCCCCACCTCGGTAAGCCGCTCGATCTGCCGCCGCCCAAAACTGACCAGCTTTGCCCGTCCCAGCGGGCAATGTCGATCGCCGGCAAGCCCCCGGCATAGTCGAAAAGGCCCCCCACGTAGAGCGCCGGGCCACTCCCATCGTCGTAGACGGCCAGGGCCTTGACCTCCGGATCGGTATGTAAGCGCCCCAACACTCCGCCGCCGACGGCGGACCAGCTTTGGCCGTCCCATTTCGCGATGTTGTTTACCACCGTGCCGTCGCGCAGGCTGACGAACCGGCCGCCGGCATACAGCGCCGGCCCGCCGCCGTCGTCAAAAACGCCCAGGACCAGGACGTCGTACGACGGACCGTCGTCAAAGTCCTGCCACGTCGAACCGTCCCAGCGTTTGACGCCAAAAATGGTTCCGGCGTATAAGGCCGGGCCGCTGCCGTCGTCGAAAGCCGCCAGGGCGTCGACCCAGGGTGTCAAGCCCGGCAGGGCGGACCAGCGCATCCCATCCCACCTGGCGATATAGGCCGAATCCGGGACATCACCGGCGGCCCAGAAATTGCCGCCCACGTACAGTGCCGGGCCGCTGCCGTCGTCGAACGTCGTCATGGCGAGCACGCCTGCGCCCAACGCGGATACGCCCGCGGCGTGGAAGCCTAACGACCATTCCCTCGGGCAGTTGGCGCTGGCGGCGCTTGCACCGATAACTATCGCTATCAAAACTGGTCCGCATTTGCTCACAATTCACCTCCGGCGGTTTCGCGATCGGTACCGCAGTCAGCCGAGCTATTCCGAAACTGCCGCATGTTCATTGTACCGCAAGCTTCAAGATGCTTGCTCCCGGCTTTCGCGTCCCAACCGCGATTCGCCTATTCGCCTACCTATAAAACGTAAACTGCGCCGCGCGCGCTCATAAAAATCGAAAACATTTTTTTAAAACGCACCGGCTCCATTTCGGCGCCGCGCTCCCGTACCGCTCCCGATGCCGTCAGCATCGAGATCACGTCACCTTCTCGCTCGCCGCCTATGCCACTCCGACGCTTGCGCACCTCCCTGCGACTGTACGACTGTACCACTGTACGACTG
>JAAYXS010000702.1 GCA_012515775.1 Phycisphaerae bacterium | reverse complement strand
GAACGCCGCGCGATCCGCCGCAGTTCCGGTTGGGTATAGCGATCGCCCAAGGAATGCCGCAGGTTCTCAAGCGCCCGCTCGCGATGCGAGCGCTTCACGAGCCACCATATCCGGCCCATCAAGCGCCCCGTCGCCAAATTCGTCTCTATCGGAAAGCAGCCGATGACGAGGCTCCAGAGCCGAAGTGCGGCATACTCCGTGGCATAGCGCAGCGCTATCAAAAGCGTAGGCGCCTCGGTCCATTCCAGCAGACGCTGTGTTATGGCACGCCACATCAGTCGCTACCGCCAGGCAAAGGCTGCGGGCCGGATGGACGGCTCGCGGCCGGCGCCGACGCCGGCTGCGCCGCCGCCAGAATGCTCATGATCTTCTGCCGCGCCTGGTCCGGAAGGCCGTCGGGGATTTTCAACTCCGGCTCCGGCCAGGGAGGCGGGACGTTTCCAAAGAGCACAAAGTGCCGCTTGAAGTCTCCGTAGGGCGTTTGGAGCCAGAGGTGATGGGCGGGCATGGTGCGCCCGGCCGCCGCCAACTCCTGCGGCGCTACGGCCAGCAGTTTCAAATAGTCTTCGAGGCGAGCCACGAGCAGAACCGGTTGCGTGCCCGAAAGCCGCGTGATGACTTCCTCGCCGATGCGGCGGGCTTCATAATCCCGATCACGACGTCCGCCTTGTTCCGCGAGCAACGCAAGTTGATCAATGACGCGCGGGAAGCGCACGTCGCCATACCAGGTTATGCGCGGCTCGTGCGTGGCGATGTCATACATGTTCGCACGCAGCGCGTGAGGCACGCGCTCGCGCAACTCGGCGGCGAAGGCCTGGAAGGGACGTTGCGACATCAGCTTGGGCATGAACTGCGGCCAGGCCCACAGCCACATCAGCCACATGGTCGCGACGATCATCCCGAAGGCCGCATTTCCGCGCCGCCGCAGATAAAGCCAGGCCGCCGTGCCGAAGCCCAAGGCCATGATCAACGCCATGCCCAGATACGCCCACAGTACGTCGCGCCATTGATATAGTTCCGCCAGTTCGAGCCGCCCGCGCAGCTCCCACCAGCGATGCAGGCCGATACCTCCCGCGATCAGGGCGACCGGCAAGAGTATGAAGACGGCCGCGACGGCCAACCGCACCAGCACCTCCGAGCGTTGGCGCTGCGGGTCAAAGAGTGCGGCCAGTTCAATCCCCAGCAGGACAAATAACGGAGGTAGCGCTGGAAGAAAGTAGCGCAGTTCTTTGCCGGTCGAGGCGGTGAAGAACACCAGCAAACTGAAGAACCACAGCGCCATAAAGAGCGTGCCGTCGCGTCTGACACCCGGCTGCCGGCGGAAGGCCCTGCCCACGGCGGCCGGTATTGACAGGCTGAACGGCAGACAATAGACGGCCACCGGCACGAGGTAAAACAGCAGGTATGCCCAACTGTCCTGCCCTTCGACGTTGGGCAGATCGCCGGTGTAGCGGTCGAGGAACTCCACCCGCCATTTGGCCAAAGCCATGCCCTGGGAATGCACGACCGCAAGCGCCCAGGGCAGCCAAGGCAAGAGGAACAGCAGCAGTCCCAGCAAGTGCCAGGGGCTTGCCAGAATACGCCAGCGGTTCCGCACCAGCAGATACGCCAACACAGGCAGCCCGACGGCCGCCAGCGGCATGGGCATTTTGTACAACATGCCCAGACCGGCCGCGAAATAGCCGAGCATCCACAATGCCACGCGCTTGGGACCCGGCGATTCGATTTCCGAGCCGATCCAAAGAGCCGCCAGCGAGAGCGTACACAGTGCGGCCAGGCCCAGGTCAGAGGCGGCGCGGTGCGACCACAAAAGAATCAACGCACTGGAAGCCGTGGCAAAGCCGGCGAAAATCGCCGCCCGTTGGCCCGCAACGTGGAGCGTGAGCCAGAAGACGGTCATTACCAGAACAATGGCGGCGATTGCATTCGGAATGCGGGCGCTGACTTCGTCCACTTCGGTGCCGCGCACAATACTGGTGAGCATGACCGCCCAATATGGCCCCGGCGATTTCTGCATGCGCACTTCGCCGGAAAAGCGTGGCGTCAGCCAATCGCCTGCATGGCGCATTTCGCGCGCCGTTTGCGCCACCCAGCAATCAGTGGGTTCAAAACCCGCGCCGCCGTCGAGGTCGTAGAAACTCAACAGCGCCGTCCAGCCCAACAGCGCCAGGAGCCACGCCGCAACGCCCGCTCGCAAGTGCGGAACCGGCTGAGCGGGCCCGGCTGGCGCGCCCAGGGCCGGTTCGACGGCCGCCGCGCGTCCTATCACGCCGGCCCTCCGGGCGGCTGCGGCGGGGGATTGAGGGGGGCGGCGATTGCCTGATTAACCTGATTTATGAGCTCGACGTAGTCGGCTTGCATCCGCATCAGCTCTTTCAACCGGGCGTTGCCTGCGATTTGCGCCTCGAGGTCGGCGGCCTTGTGTTTATCGGCGACTTCAATGGGCCGGCGGGACGCCTCCAGCTCGCGCAGATGATCCACGTGCCGGGCGTAATCGCGCAGCAAGGTCTGCGCCTGCTCGTCTTGCCGCACGGCCTGCTGCGCCGCCAGGTAAGCCCGCACCCGCTCGTGCCGGGCAAGCGCCTCGCCGAGTTCACGTGCCTTCTCAAGCAATTCTGTCGCCGCCTGCATCTTCGCACCTGCCGATCTATAGCGTTAACCGTGCAGTATCGACGCCTGCACACAGCCGGTATCATATCGTCGGCACTCGCGCTTGGAGAAGCCGGCGGTAAAGGAGATACCTTTACCCGGCAGGAGTTGATGGGCGCGGCCGCGGCCGCAGCGGGATTCGCTTATGAACAACCAAGCTAAGCCGGCGAAAAAGCAGGGTTCGGTGCGCAGTCCCGGCGGGCCGCTGGTCATTTCGAGCGAGAACGGGGTCAACGCGTGCAAGCGCGCCATGGAGCTGCTGGCGGCCGGCGGCGATCCGGTCGACGCGGTCGTGGCGGGCATCAACCTGGTCGAGGACGACCCCGAAGAACACACGGTGGGTTACGGCGGCTTGCCGAACGAGGAGGGCGTCGTTGAGCTCGATGCCTGCGTGATGCACGGACCGACGCACAAGGCCGGAGCGGTAGCGGCCTTGCAGAACATCCGCCATGCCTCAAGCGTGGCACGGGCGGTCATGCAACACAGCGATCACGTACTCCTGGCGGGAGCTGGGGCGCTGCAGTTCGCCAAGGCGCATGGCTTCAAAGAGGAAGATTTGCTCACCGACGAAGCTCGGCGCATCTGGCTGCGGTGGAAGGAAAAACTTTCCGCCCGCGACGGCAGGCAGCCGGAAAATCCTAACTTCCACTACGGCACGATTACCTGCATGGCTCTGACAGCCGGGGGCGACCTCGGCGGCTGCACGAGTACGTCCGGCCTGTCGTTCAAGATGCCGGGGCGCGTCGGCGACTCTTCGAACATCGGGGCCGGCTTGTATGTGGACAACGCGGTCGGGGCCTGCGGCTCAACCGGACGTGGCGAAGCCAATGTGTTGAACTGCTCAAGTTTTCTGGTGGTTGAGCTGATGAGGCGCGGGGCCACGCCGGAGGAAGCCTGCCGGCAAGCGTTGCAGGGCGTTGCACAGCGCACCGAG
>JAAYXS010000105.1 GCA_012515775.1 Phycisphaerae bacterium | reverse complement strand
TCCGCCAGATGTACCTGACCGACGACGCGGTTCAACCGAAGCTGCGGCTGCCAATCGGCGGCCTGGCAATTATCAACGCTTGCGCGATCATGCTATTGCTGCTCGGGACGTGGTGGTTCAGCGGACTAGGCGACCGGGGCCAGAAGCTGGGGTCAAACCTGTACGAACCAATCGCCACCCGCGTGCAACAGCCGCCCATGGCGCAGGCACAGGCCGGCGTGCCGGCCCAGCCGTAAGTGCGTAATCAACGCCCCCTGACTTAGCTTGGTAGGTCCCAATACCGCCACGTGCGGGCGCAACTCCAGTCGCTCGCCTCGGAAATCTCGAGGGCCTTGCCCGTTTCGGGCGTACTCAGCCCCGCGAAGGACCGGCATTAGATCACGCGCAACTTGCGTTCGCCGTTGCGCTCCGTGATTTCGGCCAACCGCTCCAGTGCCTGATCGATATCGAGGATCGGCGCGGCCGCGTCAGCGCCGAGCACCGGCTGTAAGTCGTTCATGGAACAAGACTTGCGCGCCAGAGTGGCGGCGACGCAGGCATTCGGCTCCAGTTCGTCGGTGTGGGCGCATTTTTTTTTGGGAAATTCTCAATTAGTCCTGAGGGGTTTCGGGGGCATCTGACGGATTCATTGCTGAATGGAGCGCTTGCCTGCCTGTCTGCGACGGCCGTGCACGGTGCACGGCGGCGGCGGGCGGCGCAGCGCTCCAGCACATACCCGAACGAGAGAGAAAGCGAGGGTCAAGTCATGAATCAACGAAGAACGTGGGTTATGGCGTTGCTTTGCGGCGTCGGTGTGTTTGTTCTTGCCGGAGGCTGCCCGATGCAGACTGAGCCCGAGCCCGAACCGGAGAAGACGGCCCCCACTCCCACTTATCAGGTGGAAGTGGCCGTCGCCGGTCAGGGCACGGTGATATTGGAGCCGCCCGGAGGCACGTATGAGGAAGGGACGGTCGTCACCATTACGGCCGCGCCGGCGGAGGGATATGTCTTTCAGGGCTGGAGCGGAGATGCGAGCGCCGAGGAGCCAACGGTGACGTTGGCCGTATACGGCGACAAAACCGTAACTGCCACGTTCATCGTGGACACCATGGCAGGGACATACACCGGCGTTGCAAAGGCAACTTTTGGCGACACGTCCTGGAACCCCAAGGTCGAAGCGGTGTTTGACGAGACGAACAAGTTGACCAGTTTCACATATCATTACTTCGACGGCACCAGCGAGACTATGCCATTCGGCGACTACAGCGGATGGCCGCGCAGGGAGGGTGAGACTCGAGAGATAGTAGAACTCGAATGGCGGGAGACTATTAAATGCAATAGTATTGACGCTACGCCCACCAGCTTCATGTACGATGCGTTTGGGGTGCTCCAGGACCGCGAAGAGGGCTACGACTATGGAGGTACTCGGTACAGCTTCAACCTGAGTAGAGACGGGAATACGATTACTGGCACGTTTATCTACAACATAGAGAAATTGGGCTGGCCATCGATTCCGAGTCTGACACTGGAAGACATAAAGCTGACACGGCAATAGGGCGCTGGCACCTCGGAAACCCCGGCCACCAGCGCCGGGCCGCCCGAGCGTGCGCTGGCGTCCCCGGCGGCGGATGGCGTGGTCGACGGGCGGAGGGTTGCGCGGCAGGCCGCGTCGACGCCTGGGAGCTTGCCGCCCTGGTGCTCGCCTGCCACGCCTCCAGTTCGCCCCGCCACTTGGCCGCTTGCGCGTCATGACCCTGGTCCGGCGCGGCCGCGTGCCAAGCCTCATACAAGCCGACCAGATGCGCGGCCACCGCGCCCGCTTCGCGCTGAAAGGCGGGCCCCAACCTGTCCCGCAGTTCGGCATACGCCGCCAGCAGCAGCGACTCGGCTTCCACCAGCGCCCCGCGCTGCCTCAGGGCCTCGCCCAGCAGGCTCTTCATGAAAGCCGCGTCCCGGCTTTGAGTGC
>JAAYXS010000104.1 GCA_012515775.1 Phycisphaerae bacterium | reverse complement strand
GAGCGCGAGTTCGAGCATGGCTCGAATGGCGTATTCGCAACGTTGAGAGATACGGAGCATGGTTGCTTCACTTAATCTATCGATATAGTAGAGTATCCGCTTATTGATAGTCAAGTCAATTTTTTTGCGGGATCGAGGGATCTAGGGATCGAGGGATCGAGAGGTGTGGCGTCGCCTCAGGGCAGACCCCGCGGCCGAAAATTCCGTGGAAAGTCGCGTTAGACGTTGAGTTACCGGACGCTACTGGTCGGATGACAGGGCGTGCGGGGAAACGCGCCCGGCAGGATTCGAACCTGCGACCCCCGGTTTAGGAAACCGGTGCTCTGTCCTGCTGAGCTACGGGCGCTCTTCTGCCGTCATTGTACCAGCTCCGCGGCCCTGCGCCTCAGCCGGTCGCTCTGCGTCCCTGCACGCTCACAAGCCGGCCGGTGCGGTCTCGGCTGCCGGTTTTTCGGCGTCCGAGACGCTGACTAACCCTGAGTAGCGAAAACACCACGACCTCGCCAATCCGAGTGGAGCGCCCGCTGGGCGCATGGGATCCATACTGGGGTCATCAAGGACAATCCTTAACCAGTCCCACTGCTCGATCAGACTGGTTTCGCGTCTATGTAGAAGCGATTAATCTCTATGTACCAGTCGGCCTTGCCCCGCAAGGTGATAACAAAACAAGGCCGGCCGGTCTTGCTCGTGGCGGCCTCGACCGCCGGGAATTGGACGTTACGCATTAGTCCCAGCAGCCGCGCTTGGCACGAGCCGCGCGGCGCCGTCTCACCTAACCAACTGGTGGCGAGGGGGCTAGAGACCCGCAGCTCAGGAGGACGCGCGGAGCCAGGCAGAAATCGGACTCGCGCCGGTGTAAAACGCGCTGGTTATACGCTTGATTGAAATTCTCCCAGAAGCTATCGGCCGGGAGTTCCGCGGACGAACGGCTCGCATCCCGTTCCTGGAGCCTGAGCCGACGAGTTTGGCCCTGAGACCCCAGACCTCGGACGTTTTCTGGCCAGGTTCTGTCGGAGCTGGAGTGAACCCCAGGTCAAATTGACCGCGGGCGTCGCAACTCCATGTGAGCGTTCCGGCGAATGATTCATCGGTGGGAAACGAATAACTGCTGAGCTTATCGAAGTCAGGCTCGCCGTCCAATTCATCCCTCATTATGTTGTGGTGGTAGAAGGCGACTTGAGCCTCTAATGAAGACATGCCGGCGTATGCGCTGTCGCACTTCTGCGCAAGTTGGGAAGCAAAGGCGGCGCTGGCTTGGCCGCCAAAGAGGAATGGAAACACAAACAGTATGCTCATTTGCAGCCTCCGGCGAACCCTGCCTGGCTAAAGAATACAAAGGTCGCTATCTGCCACCTAGTGTGACGAATGCTACATAGACGTCGCGCACCACAAGCTAGTGAGATTGCCGCTCGCTGTCGAGGCTGAGTGCTCGCGTTCTTGCGCAAGGCTCAGACCGTTCGTGTCGTCTGTGACTTCATGGCTGTTCTTTCGGGGGTATCGCCTCGCACGCCGAGCCGCACTCTGGGCAGCGCGGCGCACCGGGGTCAGGCGTGCCAGCCTTCGCCGCAGCCCGACACGCGTCGCCAGCATGAGTATGTTGCCGTTTGGCGCGACACGCGTCGCGGGACCCATCGTACGTGAGCTTGAAGGCGATTGCGAGGGCCACGCGCGCAAGGCTGCGTCTGGTAACCGAGCAACATTGGCATCTGCTCATTGATCGTGACAATAACGGGTTGACCCCGCCACGCGGGTTATGATACGGTTCGAGTCGGGTGCCTAAGCTTCATTGTGGCTCGCAGTCACAGGTTGGGCACGCCTCGGACAAGTAAGACTGAGAAATGATGATGAGGCCGTATACTCTCTTGGCGCTTGCGGTGCTGGTACTCGTGACGCCTGCGGGTTGCCCGCGTGGGGGCTTTGCCGAGAACCAAAACGTCAGCGGCGGCGACGAGAACAGCCCCCCGAACCAGAACGCCGCGCCCGACGAGAACGCGGAGGCGGCCGCCAAGCGGCCGAACCTCGACGGCGCCTGGGTTCTGATGTCAGGACCTGAGACGGTGGCGTGCATCGAAATCGACCGAGACGTGATAGTCGCGTGGGACGACACCTGCGCCATCGCTGCCCTCGACGAGGCCTTGGCAAACGCAATCGCCACGCTCACCCGCGACGCCGACAGCGAACTGGGCGAGCTTGCGGGCGCGCAGGTTCACGCGGGAACCGAGGGGGAATTGACAGGCGGCTACCCGTGGCCAGAGGTGGAACTGTACGACTCGGGCGCGCCCTTTGGACCGTTAAACGTCTTCTCAGTCACGATCACGGCTTCGACGCCGCGAGAGGGCGCGCCTGGGGTTGTAGACGAATGGGTCGGGACGTACGACGCTGTGAAAGTGAATGACAGCCGCCTTCGACTTGAGATTGTGCTCGATAATGCCGACATTCCAGTACATGCGCTCTGTCATTACACTGTGCTCGGCAAGCCGCGCATGAGAACTGTTGACGAGTGTGTGGCCGCCGGGGTGGCAGCCGATGTTTGCGCGAACCGCTTTCAGCAACTGGCCGACGACATCGCAGCCGCGCAATCAGACCACGACGCCGGCGTGCTGGCGGCGCAAG
>JAAYXS010000701.1 GCA_012515775.1 Phycisphaerae bacterium | reverse complement strand
GACCGGCGACGTTCAACAATCTGGGTTGGCTGACAGGCCGTGGCCAGGCGAGCAGAAACGGCCGACATTCGCCGACGGTGGAGCGCCGGATCGAAGTAATACGAGGCGGGCATGTCGGAAAAATCACCAGGGCTAACGGTTCGGCGGTCTTGGCGGTTTTTGCGAAGAAGACCATAACAGGCCCGGAGCACAGTTGAACGCTGGACCAGATGGTTTTTCAAGAGTGGCAAAGCCTCCCGCCACACGGTCGCAAAATCTGCCCGTCGCAGTTCTCCCACATTTGGCGCCGAGCCGTGCGTGTCGTCACGCAAAACAAGAATTCCGCCATCTGGAATAGGAAGAGTCTTCGGCAGGCTGAAAACGGCCGCGTCGCCCAGCCCGCCGACCGGTTCCCAACGCGGACGTCCAGCTTCTGGCGGGTGTGCGTGCGACGAGAACAGCGCATGTGCACAGTCTTCCAGGAGCCGCAGACCGTTCGCTCTGCACCAGGTCCCCAGGTCATTCAGCCCTAATGGCCGGCCAAAAGTGTGCGTAACGAGAATCAGCCTTGTGCGGCCGGTCACTCGCCGGCGGCAGTCATCCCAATCCGGCTGGGCGTGCCGATCCACGCGGTAGAATTGCACATGCAAGCCGGCGGCCAGCAGGGCATCGACTTCACAGCCGCAGTTGTAGGCAGGCGCCAAGGCCTCGTCGCCCGGCCCGAGGTTCCAGGCATTGCAGGCCAGCGCGATGGCCACCCGGGCGGAGTGGGTAAGAATGAGGCGGCCGGGCGGCAGCGGCCAGTCTGCGAAACTCGGATCATCCGCCGCCGAAAATGCGCGCGCGAATTGACTGAGGCTTATGCTTGGCCCAGTACAGGTTGGCGGGAGCGTTTTCACGCTTTAACGACTCCGATTACCGGCTTTCGCGACGCTGCCGATCGGCTTTAGCGCCTCCGCCGGTCAGCTTAGCGCCTCCGCCGATCGGCGAAGGCGGCGGAGCGGCCACCTTTCTCCACGATAATCGTAGGCGCCGGTACGTGCAGCCGCCGCCTTGCCATCGCGTTGCATGTGTCGGACGTACCCCTGCTTGAACGGCCTCGCGTGTGAAGGCGCGTCGCGTGTGACACTGCTTGAGGCCGACGCTTCAAGCAGTGCGGGGCCCGTGACGAAAAGCTATCAACGTTCGGCTTTCAGCTATCGGCCAATGGTAAACGCAGGTTGGCGAAGAGCCGTACTGTCCCGACTGATGGCAGAGTAGGCATTTAACGATGTCGCATTGCCCTCTTGACGGCGATATATGGACGTGCTAAGGCTACCACCGAATCGGCTGCACGGAGGCAGCGTGGGCGGGAAGATGGTCAAGTGACGTCGGCCACGTACGGCAATACAGATGTTCGGCTGGTTGATTTGACGGTCCCAAATGGCTGGGATCGCCTGCTAGATCGCTGTCCCTATATGACGCGCTGGGGACTGAAAACACTCTGTTCAGGTCTGCAGGCGGCAGCCCGGACGGTTGTTATCGAGCCGCACTACATTTGCCGGGACTTTCGAAATTTGTTCAGCCATTTTTACTCGAAGAAGTTTCTTCCGCGCGACGCTCAATGCTCTCGAGTCCATTTTTTTCGGGCAAGCGGTCTGGATGAACTCCAGGTGACGGCACACTCTGACGCGTGGCAATCAGAATACCTTGGGTTCAGCGTAATTCAGCCCGTCGTGGATCGATGTCTCGGACGCAGCGTTTACGACCCGCTTCGACTGGGTCGAGACCCGCGTGAGTTTTTCTG
>JAAYXS010000700.1 GCA_012515775.1 Phycisphaerae bacterium | reverse complement strand
GCCGCACGCAAGTTGTCGGGCGGATTGGTCCATTCCACGCCCGCGTACAACCCCTCCGTGTTCTGCCGGAAAATCACCGCGTTCACCGGCGGCTCCTCGAACCCGCCATCCGGCTTGCGCCGAATGAAATTCAGCGGATTGCCCGCGAACGACCGGCACGGCCGGATGCAGATGTCAAGCTTAAAGTGCTGCCGCATGGTGACGATCGGGCTGAAATACGTGAGGCCCTTGCCACGCAGCGCCGGCGTTAGCTCCAGGTCGGCCTTGTCCTTGGGCTTCGAGGTGATCGCGCCGAAAAGCCCGATTTTGTGCTTTTCCAGCGCCGCGATGGTGCGTTCCGGCAGCGCGTTGCCCTCCGTGATCCAGAAATCCCAGCCGATGTCGGCATTAACGTAATCTGCCTTGAATCCCGCGGCGTCCAGCACTCGCAATGCCTCAGGCAGTACCACTTTACCGATCCCGTCGCCGGGCATCGTCACGATTGTCCGCGTCACGTAAGTCACCTCCAGGAACAAGACTCGCCGCGCTCGCCGAGCCCTGCCAGCGGACTCGGGCGGCAGCGGCGCTGGGTGCGAACCCGTAACTATACCGCGCCGAGCATAACAGCGTCCTGCCTTGGCGAGAACGAACGGGCGAACAACGCCAAGGGTGGCCCGAGTACGTCTGATAAAACCGTCACACAGAAAGGCAGACGTTGAGAGCGCATACCCGGATTTCTGGGCCCCCCAGAAACGGCTACCGATGGCCGTGCCCTCCGGGTGGTCCCGCCGTGACCACGCGGCAGACCGCCTGCGCCAGCATCGCCGGATCAACAGGCTTGGCGACGTGAATCTGGTAACCCGCCGCGAGGGTTCGCTCCCGATCCTCCGGACGCGCTAACGCCGTCAACGCGATAGCGGGGATTTTCGCAATACGCTCCGACTTGTGCTGCCGAATCTTCCGCACCAGCGTGTACCCGTCCTCGTGAGGCATGCCGATGTCGCTTATCAATACGTCCGGCGGGTCGGCTTCCAGTTCGGCCAGTGCGGCCGCAACCGAGCCGGCGGTTCGCACCTTCGTGCCGTACTCGCGCAGAATACGGGCGACGACATCCCGTGTATCGGGCTCGTCCTCGACCCATAGCACGCGCAGACCGGCTAGCACACTTACGTCGCAAGCCGCCGCGTTCAGCTCGCCGGGTGCGTGCGGCAACCCGGAAAAGCCGCCCGGTCCCAGCGCCGCGATGGGCAGTTCCAACGTGAACGTCGCGCCCCGGCCAACGCCCGGGCTCTCCGCACGCACCGAACCGCCGTGCATATCGCACAGCTCCTTCACGATCGCCAGGCCCAGCCCCAACCCACCACGATCGGCCGGCGCCGCCTGGTGAAAGCGCTCAAACAGGCGTCCCAGTTGCTCGCCGGCAATGCCGATACCGTTATCCGCGACGACCACCACGACGCGATCAGGTTCGCGCCGCGCAGTTAATCGCACCCACCCGCCCGATTTGGTGAACTTGACGGCGTTAGAGAGCAGGTTCCAAATCACCTGCTGCAAGCGCGTCCGGTCGCCAAGTACCGGACCGAGGTCGCCCTTGATGTTTCGCTCCAGCGCCACCCCGGCCGCTTCAACCATGGGGCTGATCGAAGCCGCTGCGGCTTCCACCACCTCGCCCAAATCCAGTGGCTCGACATTCAAGCGCAACTTGCCCGACGTAATTCGGCTGATGTCAAGCAGATCCTCAATCAGCCGCTTCTGGATATAGACGCTGCTCTCGATGCTTTTGATGGCTTCGCCCATCTCGGCCGACCCCAGTTTGCCGCGTCGCAGCATCTGGGCCCAGCCGAGCATCGTGGTCAGCGGCGCGCGCAACTCGTGTGATAGGCGGGCGAGAAACTCGTCCTTGAGCCGCACCTGACGTTCGGCCTCATGACGAGCGGCGCGCTCCGCCGCGAGCAGCGCGTCTCGCTCGGATTCGTGACGCCGGCGCTCGCTCACATCCAGCACCACCCCCGCCATGTGCTCCGGGAAGCCTTGCGGTCCGCGAGCCACACTGCCAATGAAACCGATCCAGCGCTCGCTTTTGTCCGGCAAGACTATCCGAAACTCGAGGTCGCATTCGCCGGCGGCGGACAGCGCTTCATCGAGAGCCGCGATCGTCAACTCGCGGTCATCAGGGTGAATACGCTCGCGCAGGTCGGCGAAGCTGATGGGCTGATCGGCGGGGAGTCCCAGCAGCCGATTGGCCATGGGGGTGGAGGCGATGCGGTTCTCCTGGATGTGCCAATGGAACAACCCGACGGCGCCCTTGCCTGAACGGTCGTGGCGTGAGCGCTGCCCCGGACGCATGGCCCATTCTGCGCTGCGTCCGCTTCCGCCCACGTCTGGCAAGGGTTGAACCACAGTTCCCCAACCTTGCTTCGTCTCGAATAGAAAATTCTCGTCGCCGAGCCCAGTGCGCTCGCAACTACGATCACACCCCACAAGCACTTAGTCAAGTGAATTCTGCAAAATGCGAATTGCCACTTTGCGCAATCGCAAATCCAACGCGGCTCCAGTCCGCGCGCAACATTGAATTTCTCAAACGCTGCAAGTCGGAGAACTGCGCACTAGGGCAAGCAAACCGCTGGCCGTTCGTGAGTAACGGTCGTCGGGTCAGACAAAGGCGGCAACCCCGATTCGGCCCGCAGCGCGTTCTGCTCCGTCAATGCCGCCGCCAGGCCGCCCGGGTCGATACGGGTTATGCTTCCATCCGCATGGCCGGCGAACAGGGCCTGGCTGGCCGGGTCGGCCAACGCGTCGGGGGCTGCGACTACAACCCATATTCCGCCGGCAGCCGCCGAAATGTCTGCGCCATGATAGACAAAGACGAAATCTCCAACCCGATGCGCTACGGTTCCCTCGGGCAGTGCCGCGGCAGCCGCGGCCACGACCGCCTGCGCCTCCTCGTACGGAAGCGCTTCCAGGGCATCCAGCGTTGTTCCACTGACCGGCACAGCCGCCGTGCTGGTGGCGCTTTTCGATAGAGCAAAATGGCCGGCCGGAAGACGACCCGAGGCCACTAGTTCTGATGCGTGCAGCGGCCCCTGCCCGGTGTGCCGAGCTGCGTAGTCCAACACTGCATGCAGCACCGTCGCAGTTTGAACTTGGCGCGCGACGAAGATTGGGCTGGCGGCGGTTGATGGCGCCCGTAACACAGCCACGAACAGGTAGACGTACCCCCCTACCAGACCGCTTAACGCGAGCAGCGGAGGCAGCACGACCGCCAAGGCCGCCCGCCCGCCATG
>JAAYXS010000699.1 GCA_012515775.1 Phycisphaerae bacterium | reverse complement strand
TTCCTCGCAGCCGTTTGTAACAAGGATTGATAACGACGAGCGGGCGTTGGAAAAATCAGCTCGTGACCTAAGCGGGCGTCACATGCACCGGGTTGCGCGTACCCCATAGCAGAATGCCGACGCAAAGAGTCAGCGCGATGACTGCGGCGCTGAGAAAGAACCCGGTCCACGAGAGGCGGTTCTGCTTGTTGAGGCGCTGCCCGGCGCTGTTGAAGCCGACCAGGAAGCCGATGCCGCCGGTCACTAGCCCGACCGCCAGGCCCGCCATGATCACCAGGAACCGCCGGCCCTGCGCCTCATACGTGAAAAGAAACGTCTCGAGGTCGAGTCTTTGAAGAATGCAGGCGGCGGCCACGACGGCCGACAGACCGCCGACGATCGCCAGGGCGACGCTGATCTTGGCCTGCGTTTCATAGCTGGTTCTTGCAGCCACGTTCACATCCTCTCGGTCGCGCGGTCGATTCCAGCGCCTCTTTCCGCCCTGAAGCGGCCCGGTACGGGGCCGGTCAGGGCGGTATTATAACTGGCCGCAGTGGGCACTATCAACGCGGCCCACCCCACCGGTAAGATGCAGGCATGGCGACCACTCAACCAACTTATCGGCCGCTTCGGCTGGCCGTGTTAATTTCGGGGGCAGGCTCCACGCTGGCGAACCTGATCGAGCGGATCAGGGACGGCCGGCTGCGCGGCGCCGAGATTGTGCTGGTGATCAGCTCGCGCGGCGCGGTTCGCGGGGTCGAGATTGCCCGCCAGGCGGGTCTGCCGGTCAAAATCGTCCGCCCAATCGACTTCGCCGACGAGCAAGCATTTTCGGAAGCGATTACGACCGCTGTGGACCAGGCCGAAGCACACCTGGTCCTCATGGCGGGCTTCATGAGGTATTGGCGCCTGCCGCCGCGCTGGCAGGGTCGCGTCTTGAATATTCACCCGGCCCTGCTGCCCCGATTCGGCGGCCGGGGCATGTATGGCCAGCACGTACACGCCGCGGTGCTGGCGGCAGGTGAGCGCGAGAGCGGCTGCACGGTGCACCTGGTGGACCTGCAATACGATCACGGTCCGATCGTGGCGCAGCGCCGCGTGCCGGTGCTACCCGGCGATACGCCCGACACGCTGGCGGAGCGCGTGCAAGCCGCCGAGCGCGAGCTGTATCCGGAGGTGGTGCAGACGGTTGTGGAGCGCGGACTGGAGTGGCTTGGAGCGAAGTAAAGGTAATCCGCCACTCGCCCCGCCTCTGATCCAAGCGCGGCCCGATCCGAACCCGAAGCGCAAGCGAGCGCCCTGATCCCCCGGCGCCGCGCTGATACCCTTCTTGGTGGCCTTACTTGATTTCCGACAGCTTCACCGCTGCGCGGTGCTTGGCCGCCAGCATGGCCGCTTCCAGCACACGCTGCGTCTCGAATGCATCGGCGAAATCCGGCAGCGGCACAATCGGCTGCTCGCCCGCCAGTACCGCCATCATGTCCGCCACCATGTTCACGAACGTGTGTTCGTAGCCGATGATGTGCCCGTCCGGCCACCACGCCCCGGCGTACGGGTGATTGCCGGCCGACGTACACATAATCCGCCGCCAGCCGGCCGTGCGTTTGCTCTCGCGCGCGTCGAAGTACCAGAGCACGTTCATGTCTTCGAAATTGAAGCGCAGCGACCCGAGCGAGCCGTTAATTTCGATCTGATTGTCGTTTTCGTGACCGGCGGCCAAGCGTGTCGCCTCGAAGCTGCCGACCGCTCCGCCGCTGAAGCGGGCCAGGAACAGGACGGTGTCGTCCACGTCGCTCTTGCCCACGTCGCGTTTGCGGCGACTCGGACTGCCGTGGGCGGATTTGGCGTTCGACTTCGGCAGCGGCCGCTCGGTAATAAACGTCTCTGAAATCGCCCCGCTGACCTCGACGATGTCCTGGCCGGTTATAAACCTAGCCATATCAACGATATGCGCGTTCAGGTCGCCGTGTGCTCCGGAGCCGGCATACTTCTTCAGGTAGCGCCAGCTCAGCGGCGTCTCCGGTCCGCCCCACTCCTGCAGGTAGGCGGCGCGCACATGGTAAATTCGCCCGATTTGCCCCTCTGCGACCAGCCTGTGCGCCAAAGCCACGGCCGGGCAGCGGCGGTAGTTGAACCAAACGAACGTTTTGGATCGTTTGGCTCGTAAAGCCGCGTTCTTCATGGCTTTAGCATCGCGAAGCGTCGCGCCAACCGGTTTTTCGCAGGCCACGTGCTTGCCGGCCGCGAGCGCCGCTATGGCCTGCTCGGCATGCATGTAATTGGGAGTACTGATATCGACGAGGTCGATATCGGGAGCCTTCACGACCTCCTTCCAGGACGTGCTGTA
>JAAYXS010000698.1 GCA_012515775.1 Phycisphaerae bacterium | reverse complement strand
GAGTCGGCCCGGCGCTGGTTTGAAGGCATCGGCCGCAAGCTGGCCATCGACTATGAACACCAGAGTTTCGACCGCTTCAACACGCGGCCGGACGGGCTGCGGCCTGCGGCCGGCTGGATCGGCGGTCTGGAAGTGCGGGACGACGGGCTGTGGGCGACGGACATCACCTGGACGGAGCGGGCGGCGGAACTGCTGCGATCGGGTGAGTACCGCTACTTCTCGCCGGTGATTTTCTGGACGGATGAGGACCAGACGGACGTGGCGGGGCTGGGACCGGTGGCGTTGACCAATGATCCGGCCATGCGCGGCGTGATGCCTCTGGCGGCTCGGTGCGCGGCCGGCGCCGTGGATGAGGCGGACGAGGCAGAGCCGTCGCAGGTGGGTGGGGCGGTTGAAGGAGCCGGCAATCTCGCGGCCGAGTTGACTGCGGCCCGCGAAGAGATCGCCCTTCTGAAACGTCAATTGGCGATTCAAGCGGCGGATGCATTTGTCGAGCGCGGCCTGCGGCAGGGAAAGATCGTGGAAGGCACTGCTACGGACTGGCGGCAGGAATACATGCGTGACCCGGAGCTGGCCGAGCAGCGACTGGCGCTGGCGGCTGTGGTGTTGCCACCGGGGCGGGTCATGCCGCTGGACCGGCGCGGCCAGGTCGAGCCGCAGCGCGTCAGTGCCAGAGCGCCTGGGATGAGTAACCCCCTGGCAATTGCGGCGGAGGATTTGGAGGCCTACGAGCGCGCGGTGCTGACCGGGCGAGTATTGCGGGCAGGCGGTGCCCGTTAGCGACGGGAACTGTGGGCTGACCAGCGAATGAACTTTCTTCAGGAGAGATTAACATGGCCTTGGTAGAAAATCGTGAACTGGCGTTTTACACGTCACAAGAGCTGATCGACCTGCCGGTCGATGACAACGTGAAGATCTTCAAGGGGGCATTGGTGGGGCGCAACCGCTCTACGGGTTTCGCCCGCGGCCTGGTGGCCGGTGATGAATTCCTGGGCATTGCTTACCAGCAGGCCGACAACACCGGGGCGGGGCATGCCGCCGGCGCTATAAGGGTGCGCCTGCACCAGAACGTGGACGTGGTGCATGCGCTGACGGGCGTGGTGACGGGCGACATTGGGCGGGATGTCTATGCCAGCGACGATGGAACGCTAACGCTGGCGCCAACGGGTAACAGCCGCGTGGGGCGCGTGGTGGCGGTTGAAGCGGCCAATCTGGCGCGGGTGCGCTGCCAGCCGGTGGCGGGCGCAGCCGGCGTCGCCGGGAACTGGCCGGTGGTCGTACTCCCGGACGCCAACATTACGCTCAGCCTGGATCACATGAACCGGGTGCTGCTGATCGGCAACAGCGCGGCGCGCACGCTGACGCTACCGCCGGTGGCGACCGTGCGAGCGGGCGGCGGGTTCCGCATTGTGAAGACCTCGGCGGCGGCCTTCGCAGTCACGCTGGACGCCAACGGGGCGGAAACCATCGATGGCAACGCTACCTACGCGGCAATCGACGCGAAATATGACACGGCGCTGCTGATGTGTACGGGAACCGAATGGATCATCGTCAGCCGGGATGTCGCGTAATAGCTGAAGCGCGGCCGGCTGTGGTGCAAGTCAAGACTTGAATCTGGGAGACATTCATGGCTGTTGTAGACACGGGCCTGACGTCGAAGGCCATCATTGGGCGCTTTTACCGGCGGCTGGAAGAGTTCGCGCAAAACGCCTGGTGGACCAAGCTGGCGATGCACTTCACCAGCACGCAGGAGTCGGAGACGTACCGCTGGCTGGGAATGGTGCCGCAGGTGCGCGAGTGGATCGGCGGGCGCCAGGCGCGTCCGCTGCGCGCCCAGGGCGTGACCATTGTCAACAAGACGTGGGAATCCACCATTCGCGTCGATGCCGATGAGCAGCGGCGCGACAAGACCGGCCAGGTGCTGGTGCGCATTAACGAGATGGCGCGGCGCGTGGCCACGCACCCCAACTCGCTGCTGACCAGCCTGATGCTCGCCGGCGAAACGAGCGCCTGCTATGACGGGCACAACTTCTTCTCCGCGACGCACAGCGAAGGCGACTCGGGCACGCAGAGCAACTCGATCACGTTTGACGCGGTCACGCCCAGCGCCCCGACCGACACGGAGATGTACGAAGCCATCGTCAAGTCCATCGGGCAGCTTCTGAGTCTGAAAGACGACCAGGGCGAGCCGATGAACGAGGCGGCCCGGCAGTTTGTGGTCATGGTGCCGACGAGCTTCTGGTCGGCCACGACCATTGCTCTGTCCGACGCCACCCGCGACCGGGTCAACCCGCTGGCGCTCGGCCGGCCGTACGAAATTGACTGGGTGGCCAACCCGCGGCTGACGTGGACGACCAAGTTCGCCATCTTCCGCACGGACGGCGAAACGCGGCCGTTCATCTTCCAGGAGGAACTGCCGGTGCAGGTGCAGGCGCTGGCGGAAGGCAGCGAGCTGGAGATCAACGAGAACCAGCACCAGTACGGCGTGAAGGCGGTTCACGCGGCCGGTTACGGCTTCTGGCAAGACGCCTGTCTGGTGACGTTCAACTAGCAGCGCTGAGGCGAACCGGGATTTTTGGGGAGCCGGAGTGGTGGCGGAGTCCGGTGGGGTCCGGACTCCGCGCCGCTCAACTTGAGCATAGCTCAATTCAAGAAATTCGAGAAAAAGGAATACCAGTGGCCTACATCACCGCAGCAGATTTGAGTCGCCGGCTTGGGGCGACGTTATACGCGAGGTTGACTGATCGCGAAAACGGAACGACTGCCAACGCCGCAGTGGCGGAGACTATCGTCGCCGAGGCCGAATCAGAAGCCAACAGTTACCTCGCGGCGCGCTACGCCACTCCAGTGAGTCTTAGCGTTCATCCGGAGCTGGCCGATGTG
>JAAYXS010000697.1 GCA_012515775.1 Phycisphaerae bacterium | reverse complement strand
TCCGGGTCCTGAATGCCGCCCGATGCACCGGTTGCACCGCTTTCCGCACCGCTTTCCCGCCCGCCCGTTCGTAAGTCGTTGTCAGAACAAGCTGTTACAGAACGTGGTTCGAGTCCTGTAACGCCCACTTGATTTTCTAGAAATGTCTCGCCGGCAGCCGCCTCCCCTCGCCAGCTCTCGCAAACCGGGCTTTTCACTAGCTCCGGTTCGTCGTGTTGCGAGTCCAGGCGCGACCCGGCGGCAGCGTGCTGCACCGGATTCTGCACCGCTTTGGCGTCGGCTATCGCGCGCTCAAAATCAGTGTCCAGCACCTGCGCGTAATTCGCCAAGCTCACCTGCCGGGAATGCCCGATCCAGGCCAGTACGCAGTGTTGCGGGAACATTGCCAGCAGTTCCGTTTCTCGTGACGCCCTGAGGTTCTGATAGAGTTTCGGCCACGGCTCAAGGCCCGCGCGCCTGATAATCGTCATCAGGCCCTTGCGCAGATTGATCGTCGTATCCCGCCAGGGCAGCACGTACACGGCGCCGGGCTCCGCGGCTTCAAACGCTTCCATCAGCACCGCCCGGAGTTCCGGGAATAGCGGAACAATCCGCGTCTGATGGCCCGCGTGCCGTTCAGTCTTTGGCGCGCGAACCGTAAAGCGCCCCGTTTCCCAGTTTACATCTGTCCACTTCAACCCGAATGATTCGCTCGGCGTGCGCAGGCCACCGAAGCGCGCCAGGGCGAACAGGGTCCGCCAATGTATGTCGGGACACGCGGCCAGAACCTGGTCCGCGTCCGCACGGCTCACGAAATAATCACGGCTACGGTTTGCCGGAACAGCGCCGGCCAAATCCTGAAAAGGGTTCTCGCGAATCAACTTCCGCCGGCGTGCCGCCCGGAACATCTGCTTGGCGATGCTCACCGTTTTACGCGCCGTCGCCGCGGCCAGCTTGCCGCCGTTGTCACGTTCGAGCCAGAGCGCGAATTCGTCCGCCTCGCCTTCGGTGATCGTCCGCAAATCCCGGCTCTCCCCGAAGTGTTCCACAAGCTTGGCCCGCGCCCGCTCCAGGGTGATTCGGGTGGAATGCTTCACATCCGTTCGCCCGTCAATGTACTGGCGGATGAACGCCCCCAGGGTCGCCGACGCCCGCGGCGGGATCAGGTCCGCCTTAGCGAGTCGTTCGGCCAGAATGTCGCCAATCTGATCGAGCCATCGCGCCGTATCCTCCGGGACGTTGCCGCCGGTGCGCTTGGCCGCGGCCAGCCGCTCGACGTGCAGGCGCACGATTTCGGCTTGCCGCTGATTGCACTCCCCCAACCGGACACTGCGGCGCTTGCCGTCCGCGCCGACAAACTGCACGGTACGGCGTCCGTTCGGTTCTCGACTGATACTCGCCATACTTACTTCCCTTCCTTTCGCGTCCGGCCGCGCGTTTTCGGGACCAGCTCCAGACCGAGCACGCCCACGAGCTTATCAAACGTGTCGCTGGTGATCGCCCGCCCCTGTACAAAGCGGCAGAGCATGGATTCGGAAAGGCCCGCGCGCTGCGCGAGCGCGTAGCGGCTCATGTCCGCCCGCTGAATCGCCTTCCGCAATGTTTCGCTGGGTTTCATACCTTAAGTATAACCTCATGCTTGCTCAAAAGCAAGCCACAAGGTGATTGCGTGCTCAATTTCCGGCCCGCTTTTTTTCGATCCACGCCTCAAGATCGGGCAGCGCGTAGCGGACCGAGCGCCCGATCCGCACACATGATATCTCGCCCGCGGCTGTCAAGCCCCACAAGGTGCGCGGGCCGATGCCGAGCGCCTTGGCCGCTTCCGCCGGCTTCAAGAGTAACTGCGCCACCTTCGGCGCCTGCTGTTCAATCACTGCTGCTATCAACTTTGGTGCTCCTGCCCCGCGTTCTTCGCCAGTATCCGCTGCTCCATTTCCGCAAGGTCCGCCTCGATCTTCGCCTGACGGGCCGGGTCTCTCACTGGCGCTTCTTCAGCCCGCGGCCGAATCGTCACCAGCGCGTCCACCATCTCGAAGGTGACCTTCAGAAGCGCTGCCGACGCTCGAATCCCCGTCGTATTGCTCACTTTCGTCATGTCGCGCAACGTGTTAATCAACGTGGGCATGTCCGCTTCGAGCGCCCCGTAGAACGCGCCCAAGCACGCTTCTAGGTGCAAGACGGCAGGCGAAGTGCGGGCCTGCAACTTCGCCAAGAGTTTGACGCCGGCCGCCAGGGGTGCGAGCGTGGCCTGAATCGCCCTGAGCCGGACCCGCGCCGCCATCTTCTTGTTGCGCGCGATCTCGACCAACTTCCGCGCGACACGCTCGAAGTCCTCGACCGTGAGGCTCTGGTAGAACTTCAGGATCGTGGAGCCCAATCGATACACATGGATTGCCCGGCAGTCACCGCCCTCGACCGTCGCCAGCGTCGCGCGGAAGTCCGCCGCCGTCGCCAGCGGGGGCGGTTTCACTGGTGGCCAAGAACCGTCGTACCCGTGTTCGCGGGCATGTTGCTTTGCGAGTTCTCGCCGTTCAGGACGACCGTCTGCGTCTGTGTGCTTCATGTTGCTCTAACTCTCCAGAATCTGAGTGCGTGCCAAGGCAGGAAACTTCGCCCTACTGGGTTGCTCGCCGTATGGGTCGATTTTCGCCCTCTACGGCGGGTCGATGCGCGATGCGCACTTTCGTGCGCCGTAGAGGTCGATTTTCGCCCTCTACGGAAACAGAGCTTGATACGCAACGCCGTTGCAGTTTGCTGCGCGCCCGTGAACAGAGGAACGTGGTTGCGAATGATCCAGCGGGCACGCGACAACGCGGTAAGTGCGGCTGAAACGAGTTTCAGCGTTCGCGCCCCCGTTGCCGCCCGGAGATGCTCGCGCGTTGGGGTTACAATACTGGAGCCCCGCCGTTCAGCCATTTCGACTAATGCCAGCCATGCCGTAGGTGCCAAATGACATTCCGCGTACAAGCGTGCCAGCGTCCACGGTTTCGGTTGTGCCTGACGTTTGTCACTCATTGGGCAGCCCCCATTGTGGGTTCGGGTCTTCGATGCGCCCCGTGCTCGGGAACCAGCGGAATTCGAGCGGCTTGCCAGCCGAGCCGAGCCCCGCATAGCGCGTTTTCAGCACCCGGAGCCGCACAGTCCCGACGGGCCGCTCGCCCGGGCGCGGCGAATCTTGCTGACAGTCAACGTCGAATACGTTCACAGCGTCATAACAGATTCGGCCCGCCCCGAGCACGTCATCCAGGGAAGCCGGCGCGTCGGAGTTCGCGCGGCCGTATTTGCGCAGCGCCGCGACCGCAACAAGCGCCACGTCCTGGACGCGTGCCAGCCGCTTGAGCGCCGCGGAGTTCTCCAGGTCCGCCGCGTAGTCGCTCGCGTCCGTCGGCTCGTTCGCCAGCAATCCCAAATAGTCCACGCAAATGAGCCGCCAGCCGAACCGCCGGCAACCGTCGGCGACAATTTCGGCGAGCTTGGAGCGCGTGAGCGGCCCGGACCAAAACGAATCGTCCAGAATTGTGAGCGGCAGCTTGCCGTATTCCCGGAGCACG
>JAAYXS010000696.1 GCA_012515775.1 Phycisphaerae bacterium | reverse complement strand
TGCCCTGGCCGGCGCGGCGCAGCTTGCCTTGGCGAACGAGCTCATCCCAGACCGTCTGGGGAAACTGTGCGGGCGGGGTAATGGCGACGATGCCGGAACGCCCACCGCTGCTGAGCGCCCCGCGGCCGAGACGCGACTCATCATCCAGGCGGGTTAACTTGAGCCGCTTCTTGAACGCCTTAAGAGCGTTCTTAAGCTGTGCCGGCGTCGGCTCCTGGGAGTGTGCGCCGAACGCTTGCTGCTGCGGGTCGGGTGATTGCGAGGGCGTCGGTTCAGCCATGTCAGCCATCCTCTCACGGGTGTTGTTCTCCCGTAGGATAGCCGACACAGATCAGCTTCGTCCAGTTGATTCAGCTACGGCCGCGCTTAGAGAGAAAGCGCGCCCGCCCCTGTGTTTCCCGCGGGGTGCGTTTGCTTGTCGGGCGCACAAGCACCAAAAGGCCGCTGGGGGCCGGCGTGAACTAGTATTCCACGCCACCGACTATCAGCGGCCATTTCTCGGGAAAGAGCCAGTCAATTAGGTAAGTGCCCCAATCGATGATAAACAGAAGAGCCGCCACTCCCCCTACCAGGGCCAGTCGCCAGTTCCACTTCATGTGCTTCTCCTTTCATTGGTCCAGCGGATGTGAGATCTGGACACGGCATACGCGTGGTAATCGCGAGGTATTCACGCGCGGCGGCTGCGCAAATCCTGACGCGCCGGCCAGGTGCGGCGCAGCACCGCTGCGCGCTGTGAAGGCACAAGTTGGTTCGGCAAAGGCCATATTCAACCAGCTCAGGGGTCGCTACCCGTTACAATGCATTATTCGATCTGTAAATGCGATTGTGTCATATCTGCTGTAGCGCCAACAGATTAACTATTGGCGCACGAACAGCCGGCTGTCAAGTCCGAAGGCGCAATATCAATAAGAATTCAACCCGGCCACGCCACTACACACTATGGTATAGCTTTGGTGCTAGACCTTTGGTAGTAGGACTACTTCTGTTTAGTCCAGTGGTTCTGGATATTCTTTCTTCACTAGAACGCCGCGGCGCTGCTCCCGTCGCATCGCAAACTCCGGGCCCCCGTTCGGCCGCCGGCGGTGAGCCGGTCAGCGTAGGTCGGCCGCCCGGCAATGTACATGGTGCCCTCAGCCGACGCTTCTGCCCCTTTGTACCGAGTGCTCCGCTCGGGCCCGATCCGATTAAGGGTTTGCTGCGGCGGAGGTCGGCAAGACCCTTGGGCCGCGCTGCCCACGGCCGGGGCGGCCCGGCGCAAACCACAAAAAAGCGCTCGGTTGACGCAATCCTCGCGTTGCTTTCTACTACGCCGTCCGGATTCCTGGAGAGGTGCCGGAGTGGCCGATCGGGCACGCTTGGAAAGCGTGTGTACGGGTAACCGTACCGCGGGTTCGAATCCCGCCCTCTCCGATTGAAATTTTCGAACCACGCCTCAGCGCCGGCCATCACACCGGTTGCGCGGCCCCAGAATCGGCGCTCCGCGCCCGCCGAATGCCCTCTACCCGGCCGCCCTGCCCGCCTTTTCCGCGACCTGCCTGATTGCCGCCACTGCGCCGCGCCCGACTCGCGCACGCGTGCGATCGGGCCCTACGCCATGAGTTGTTTGAAACCGCCGGATGGTTCACGCCCGCGGGCGGAGCCTGCCTCGATCCCGAAGGCCGCACATGATCTCGGTCGCGAGCCCCCCAACCCCCCTGCCGCCGACGCCCCTTGATAAAGGCCGCAAATCCTCAGTGCCCGCGGCTAACGCGTGATTATGCGACTGCCACGGCGCCTGCCGTACCGCGCCGCAGACGTTACAACCAGCCCAATGCACAGTAGGGCCGCGCCCGCCGGCTCGAAGATAGGAGTGTACCCGATGAAAACTGACGCGATATCGTTCACCGGGCTGAAGCCCACAAACACAACCTGCTCGTTCGCCAGTGCCAGCGTTCCCCCACTCGGCAGGCTCACGAGCATCAGCGACAGCGTCGGCGTCAATGCCAACGGCACCAGGCTGCGCAAACCGGTTTCGTCGTACAAGGCGACCGATCCGTCGCCGGCCGCGAGCGCCAGAAAATCAGAGCCGTCCGATCCACCCAGGCTCAACGTGAGGTAACCGTCCGTGAACGGCGCGCCGATTTGGAAGAGCGTGCTGGCGATTGTGGTCTGGTCCGGCTGCGTCTCCAGGCTGGCCAGCAGACCGTCGCCGGGATCCATGTCAATCACGCTGTCATGAACTGGGCCGACCGAGCCGACCGGCGTCCACAGCGGATCAATCGTGCCGCCGTCGAAATGGTCCATAAGGACCATAGCGCCATTCTGCACGAGTATGAGATGGTTGCTCACAATGCTACCCCGGACCGGCGCCGCAAAAGCTACAACCGCCAAGGTAATGACACAAGCGGTACTCTTCATTGCTTTCCTCTTTCTGAGTACCGAAAACCGAGGAGTTTTCAGATATTCAGCGCAATTCGCCCCGGAAACCGCGCTTAGGCATTACTCATCCACCGCTGAAGTTATATGCCCGCGCCCGGCCAATTTTCTACTCGCGCAAAATGCGCACCTTCCCACATTCTTCACCTTCCCACCTTCCCACGCGCGACTGTGGGAAAGTGGGAAGGTGGGGAACGTGGGAAGGTGGCGAGCGCCAGGACGGCTCGATCACGGCTGTGTTGTCGTTGCCTGGCCGGCCGTCCGCGCGAAGGAATATATCCAGCCGATGTCGCGAATGTACTCTGAGCGCCCCGCCAACTGCATTATCCCGGGTGCGGGATGTGGTACCGCGTCAATTCGCGGCGAAACCACAAAGATGCGCTCATAGCCGCCCAGCCGGGCGACCGTTTCCGGCGGTGGTGCTGCATTCAACATCAGCACGTCGCAGGCCAGGGCGGGCATGTAGTACGTCACCTGCACCAGGTCCCGCCTGACCCACAGGGGAATCCAGCCCTGGGCATCAAAGACCAGCAAATCCCCCGGGCGCAGTTGCGTTTGCAGAAGCTGCGCCGCCACGCGCGCTTGCGGCGACGGCAGCGCCGGCAGCCTTAAAGTTAACGCAATCGCGACGGCCGCAATCCCCGCCAGCACCGCCGGCATTGGCCGTCGCAGGCAACTCGCCGCCAGCACCACCAGTCCCACGAGGCCCGGCAGCGCCACCGACGAGTAGCGCAAATGTGTGAGCAACTGTTTACTGGTGAGCGCATCCAGCAGCGCCAGGCTGATGCAGGGAACCAGGTACCAACATAGGAAAACCGCCGCTACGCGCGTGCGGCACCGCCACACGGCCACTATCGAGCCAACCAGCAGTAGCAACCCGAGCAGCGCCGGGTAAATAACGCTGAGCGAGGACCAGTTCGGCAGCCGCGTGGCCAGCAGCATTCGCACGGGCAAGTCCGAGGCCCGGATCAAAGTCCTCGCCAGGCGCCCTGGTCCCGCATCCGCCACCCAGTCCTGCCCCGCTATAAACCCCCACTGGGCGCAGAAGCCAGGCAGCCAGACCAATGCCCAAACCAATCCGGCACACCCCAGGGCGATCGCCCAGTTCCGCAGTGCCGCCCCACGCAGCCGAAACAGCACGTACACCGCCTGCCCCAGCAGCGCCAGCCCGGCGAAGTAGTGCGTCAGCATCGCCAATGCGACCAGCACGCCGTACGCCGACCAGCACAGCGTCTTCTGCAGCCGGCCCAATCCCTCGCCGCGCCGTTCGAGCATGATTAGCAGCGCGAAGCTCGAACTCACGAGCAATACCGCCAGGCTGTACGGCCGCGCCTGCTGGCCGATCAGCACGTGCGCGTACGCCACGCTCAGGAGGAGTGCGGCGACCAGCCCCGCCCGCGGCCGGCCCAACTCGCGCAGGATGAGAGCCAGGGGAATCACCGACAACGCCGAGAAAACCGTCGAAGGCAGGCGCACCAGCAGTTCGCCGTCTCCCACGAGACGGCGCCACCCATGCAGCAGCAGAAAGTACAACGGCGGGTGGCTGTCGTTCCGCATGTCCCGCCAAACCGCGCCCCACGAGCAGTCCGCGGTCAAATCCGTGTAACGCGGCAGGTCGTGCAGGATTTCCCCCACCGGCAGCGCCTCAAACGCGCCCCGGCCGCCCGCGGAATCGAGCAGCGCGTGCAACTCATCCAGCCAATAGTCCTCGACCCCGAGCGTCGTGACCCGCACGACAGCGGCGAATAGCACAATGCCCGCGAGAATCCCGCCAAAACCGCGATCAACGAACGCCCGCCGCGACCTCGTCGGTGAATCAGCCGGTACGGATTTGACTGGTGACGCTGGCATTCGGACCGTGCCAAACGGTACATTCTGCCCCCACCCTCTGCAACCGCCGCCGCTTGCGCCCCTCCCCGCGCGCCTTTGATGTTTTCTGCAAAACGCGGGTGATTTCTCTTCCGGTCAGCCGTGTAGGGATGTCTGCGAAGGGCAGAATGGGCGTTACAGGACTCGAACC
>JAAYXS010000695.1 GCA_012515775.1 Phycisphaerae bacterium | reverse complement strand
TGTTTCGCGACCGCAGAGCTGGAGGTAGTACTGGTCCGCCACTGCCGTCATGCGGTGCAATTCGATGACTTCGGCCGCCCATTCCTCTGCTAGCCCTGCCGGTATCACCGGCCGCGGCGCCGCGCGGCGCTGTTCGATCGCCTCTCCCAGCAGCGTCAGCAGCCGCGCACGCATCTGGTCCAGCCGGAAGTGCTCTTCGACCCGCGCGCGGGCGGCGCGGCCCATCGCCTTCAGCCGCTGTGGCTGCCGCAGCCAATCAGCTAGCACGCGCGCGTAACTTTCGGCCTCGGCCTCGGAGCTGCTGCGCGGCAGGAGAAGGCCGCAATCCGGTGTTACCAGCTCGCGCTGGCCGCCGACGTCCGCGCCGAGCACGGCCACACCGCAGGCCATCGCTTCGTAGACCGTTAGCGCGATGCCCTCCCAAAGCGACGGCAGAAAGAATAAGTCCGAGGTGCACAGCAGATCGCGAATGCGCTCGGCCGGCTGAGCGCCCAGCAGCCGCACGCGCTCCGCAAGCCGATGCTCGGCAATCGCCTGCTCCACGACGGCGCGCTCCGGGCCGTCGCCCACCAGCAGTGCGGTGAAATCCACGCCCCCTTTCGCCAGCCGCCGCAGCGTGCCCATCAGGACGCGCGGCTGCTTTTCGGCATCCAGCCGGCCGACGAAGGTCACCACCGGGCGCTCGGCAGGCAGGTTCAGCTCCGCCCGCACGGCTTGCCGCGTATCAGGGCACGGCCGCCAGAACTCGGTGTCGACGTTCGCGTATAGGATTTTTATCCGGCTTGGGTCCGCGCCGCGCCCCACCAGCCAGTTCTTCAGGTGCTCGGAAGTTACGAGATTCAGGTCCAGGGTCGGCTGAAACGCCGCCGCGCACCGCCCGTATCCGCCGTTCTTCCACTCCGCGAGCTCAGAATGGCAGTAATCGACATAGGCCGGTCCGGGGCAATGAGCGCGCAAATAGGGCAGCAGTTGGTAACCTAGCTCGGTGCCGCTGACCATAACCACGTCCGGCTGGCGCGAGTCTATCAGCGTGGCCACGGCGGCCGGATAGTCCGGCAGCCGCAAGAAACGATCCAGCAGAAAAACGTCGGGCGTGTAACGTGCGAACTGCGGCGCCCAGGCGTGCTCGCCCGGCTGTGTGGCGACCAGCGTCACTTCCCAACCGGCGGCCCGCAGCGTTTCAAGGAAGATCAGGCATAGTCGCTCCGCGCCGCCCAGGTCCATCCGCGGGATGATCATCAGCAGGCGCGGGCTGTTCTTCACCAGGCGGTTTATTCCCGGCTTGAACGGCCGCAGGCTCTCGAACGCGGTATGCGGACGGGGCTGGATTCGCGGGAAGCGGCCGTTGTACAGACGTGGGTACTTGCTTCGCAGCCAGGCGCAGAAGGCCTTCTGGCGGTCGCCGCCGTCGAGGTTTTCCCAGCGTGCGGTATGGTTTTCGCGCCGGCGATACCAGTCGAGGTATTCGGGAATCGTGTACCCCCACATCCCGTGATCCGCCATGCGCAGCCAATACTCCCAATCCTCCATCCCGCCGCGAATGCTCTCGTCATGCCCGCCGATGGCCTTATGGGCCGCACAGCGGACCATCGCGCGCCCGGTCGTGCAGTTCTCCGTGAGAATTTGAGCGCCGCGATCGAAGCCGCGCGGCCAGAGGTACTCCAAGGCGCCGAAGCCCACCTCCCAGCCGTTGACCACTGCGAATTCGGGATGGGTTTCGAGAAACCAGTACATTTTTTCCAGCGCCGTCGGTTCGAGCAGATCGTCGTCGTCGAGCAGGAACACGTACGGGCTGCGGGCCGCCGCAACGCCCGTATTACGGGCCGCGGACAAGCCTTTGTTGACCTCGTGGTCGATGACGCGGATGCGCGGATCGCGCCCGCGGTACTCATTCAGCAGGGCGCGGGCGGCCTCGTGCGGTGTGGCGTCATTGACGATGA
>JAAYXS010000103.1 GCA_012515775.1 Phycisphaerae bacterium | reverse complement strand
TGGGGTGGATGTGAACATGCTGGAACGGCACGCGCCCGGGGAAGTGCAGCCCGGTCATGACCATGCGCGCGACCCAGAGCGTAATGATGCCGCGGCCGGTGACGAGCGTGCTCGTGGGATAGAAGTAGTCGAAGTCCTCGGGAGAGGGATCAAGGGATCTAGGGATCGAGGGATCGAGAGGTTGGGCGCCGATGGCCGTGTTTTGATCGCTTGATCCCTTGTTTCCTTTATCCCTTCCATCATGCGGCCAGCCCAACGTGCTGAATGGCCAAAGGGCGGAACTGAACCAAGTATCCAGTACGTCCGGATCTCGCTGCAACTGTTCGAGATCGCCGAACAGCTTGTCTACAAACTGCTCGGGGTCACGGCGCCATGCCTCGTCGGTGTACTGTGGCCAATCGAACTGAGCCTGCGCCGGCGTGAGCGTGTAGTAGTGGCGAAAGAGCCTGACCAATTCGGATCGATCGGGATGTCGGAGCACGACCATCAATAGGACTCTTTCGTCGAACCCACTGATGCCTGTCTCAGACAGTTCGTTGAGCTCTATGGGTTTCTGGCTTCCCATCCCGTACGCTTCTATTGCAACGAGTTCTTGAAAACTGCGATATCGAGCGACCAGCTTGAGTACCGCTTTGAACTCCTCGAACTGCTGCCGTGAATCCAGAACCCTGGTCCATACCGGTATCCGATGCCCCCACCAAAGCTGCCGGCTGATGCACCAGTCGCGCTTTTCGCCCAGCCAGTCCAAGTACGTCTTGGCATAACGCGCCGGGAAGAAGCGCACGCGGCCATCGCGGACCGCCTCCATCGCCCGCTCGGCCAGATCGCCCATTTTCACGAACCACTGCTCGCTGAGCATGGGCTCGATCGGCGTCTTGCTGCGGTCGGAGTGGCCGACCTCCGTTTCGTACGGCTCGATTTTTTCCAGCAGTCCGAGCGCTTCGAGGTCGGCGACGACGCGCTTGCGGGCCTCGTAGCGATCCAGGCCAACGTAATCGTAGAACAGCCCGCCGGCGCTGGACGGCTCGGCGGGCGCCCCGCCGTCGCGTTGCGTGCGCCCGTTTGCGTTGATCTTTCCGTCCGGGGTGAGAATGTTAATGGCGGCCGCTTCGGGGTGCCGCTGGCCGAAGGCGTAGTCGTTGGGGTCGTGCCCCGGTGTCACCTTCACGCAGCCGGTGCCGAATTCTTTCTTCACCAGGATCGCGTCCGCGATGATCGGGATGGGGCGATTCATCAGCGGCAGCAGGCAATAGCGCCCGATTAGATGTTGGTAACGCTCGTCGGTGGGGTGCACCGCCACGGCCGTATCGCCGAGCATCGTCTCGGGGCGCGTGGTAGCGATCGTGAGGTAATCGCGCCCCATCTTCGCATCCGGCGCCACCGCCCGCGCCAAAGCCGCCCGAACGGTCTCATCCGACAGCGTCTTGATCCCTTGATCCCTAGATCCCTTGATCCCTTCGAGAATGGGATACCGGTAATGCCACAGACTCCCCTTCAGCGTCTCGTGCACGATCTCGTCGTCGGCGACGGCCGTCTGGAGGAAGGCGTCCCAGTTCACCAAGCGCACGCCGCGGTAGATCAGGCCTTCTTTGAACCAGCGGAAGAAGACCTCGTACACCGCTCGGGCGCAGACCTCGTCCAGCGTGAAGCGTGTCCGCTGCCAGTCCAGCGAGCAGCCCATTTTGCGAAGCTGCATGAGAATCTGGCCGCCGAATCTCTCCTTCCATTCCCAGATTCGCTTGACCAGTCCCTCGCGGCCCAGCTCGTGCCGCGTCAGGTTCTGCTCTTCCTTCAGCCGGCGTTCGACGACCGCCTGCGTGGCGATGCCGGCGTGGTCGGTGCCGGGCATCCACAACGCCTCGAAGCCGCGCATGCGGGCATGGCGGATAAGGATGTCCTGGAGCGTGTTGTTCAGCGCGTGGCCGAGGTGTAGGGCCCCGGTTACGTTCGGCAGGGGGATGTCGATGACGAACGGACGCTTATTGGGGTTTGGGACGGCGTGGAAGTACCCGCCATCCTCCCATTTCTTATAAATTTCAGGCTCAACCGCATGCGGGTCGTAACTGCCGCCGTTGCTCATAATCACTCCGCTTCATCTCGCCGGTTATTAGCGCCTAAAAGGGGCGATTGTATCCGTTCGGCCGGATTTGCCCAGCGGCCGCAGGGTCGTGAAATGCCGTGGCCCGGAGAGGCGGCGGCTGGCCCGGGAGTCGCGCATGCGGCCCCCGGGGCGCGCCAAGTGACCCCGGAGCCGCGCGGGGTGCCATGCCCAAGCCCGCGTTGCGGGCGCGGGCATGCCTCCGACATCGGCTCGATTGACAAACGGGCGCGGGTAGCGACGAGGCAATACACACCGCGTAGGCATGCCCGCGCTTAGCGCTTGGGCATGGCACCCGACAGTACCCGGCAGCACCCGACAGTACCCGGCAGCACCCGACAGCAGGCGACAGTATGCTTTGCGACAGCGTATATCCACCACGTGTGATATTAGAGTTCCATATTTGCATCATATCTGCATCGAAATAGCGGCATCAAAGTCAACTGCAATGCAATAGCTTTTTGTTAATGGCTGGGCGTATAACTGTTGTGGTCTGTTAAACCTTGTCGCAGCGCGGAGGACACCACGAATCGCGAAGCATCGCGCTTCAATGGGTTTGCGCTTCAATTGCGCTCGCCACGCCAAGCAGCACGGAATCGCATGGTTCGGCAGCTTGCAAAAAGCGTGCGCGGCAGATCGCCTTGCGCGTTCACCAATTCGGATTCCAGCGGTTTGTTAGTTTCGGAGGCGAGAGATGTCGGCATCCAGTCAAATGTTCGGGCGGTCCATGGGCCTTCTTGGCGGCATAACCGGCGCCATGAGCGCTCTGAGCTGTATAGCGCTGCTCCTGGCCGGCGGCAGCGCAGCGGCCCAGCAGTGCGATTGGCTGCCCGGCCACGGCGTCGCCGGAACTGCCGGGCAGGTTAACGCGATCGTAACGTGGGACCCCGACGGCGCCGGCCCGGCCTCCGAACTGCTGGTCGTGGGCGGTCAGCTCACGGCCGCGGGCGACACCATCACCGGCGGCGTCGCGGCCTGGGACGGTAGCGCCTGGCAGGCCTTGGGATTTGCCGGCGGCGATGGGGATACTGCGGTGAACGCGCTGGCCGTGTACGACGGGCAGTTGATCGCGGCGGGCTACTTGCCGCTGGGCGGCGGTCCGCAGCACGGCGTCGCGCGCTGGGACGGCGCCGCGTGGCAGTTGCTTGGATCGGGCGTCGAGGGTGACGCCTTTACCGCCGTCAATGCGCTTGCCGTCCACAACGGCCAACTGGTCGCGGGCGGAAGCGTCAGGAGCGCGGCGGGCGCCGAGTACGGCTGCGTCGCGCGCTGGGACGGCGGCGCCTGGCGGCCGATGGGCTCGCCGCTGGCGGGCGAATTCACGATGTTTACCAGCGCCACCGTTAAAGCGCTCTGCGTATACGCCGGTGAGCTGATCGCAGGCGGCAGATTTACGGTTAGCGGGAGCGCGCCGGGGCACGCCATCGCTCGCTGGGACGGCAGTGACTGGCAGACGGTGGGGGCCGGCATGGGCGACGCCGCTGACCTCGTGAACGCTTTGGCCCTCTACAACGGCGAGTTGATCGCGGGCGGCAGCTTCACGATTCCCGGCAGTCCGGGCTGCCACAACATCGCGCGCTGGAACGGCAGCACCTGGCAGGCGTTGGAATCGGGATTGGACAACGAAGTCGCCGCGCTGACGGTATACGGCAGCGAGTTAGTCGCCGGGGGCTACTTCAGTGCCGCCGGCGCTGTGCCGTGCGAGAACATCGCGCGTTGGAACGGCACTGCGTGGCAGGCGCTGGGCAGCGGTATTGCGTCGGCCATTGTCTACAGTAGCGTTCATGGTCTCGGCGTACACAACGGCGAACTGATTGTCGGCGGCAGCTTTCTGTTGGCCGGCGGCGTTGCATGCAGCAATGTCGCCCGCTGGGACGGCAGCGCCTGGAATTCGCTCGGATCTGGGACGGACGCCTTATGGCTATCCGACCTGCTGGAGTATGGCGGCGACTTGATCGCGGGCGGTGCTCTGGTGTCCGGCGGCGGGTCGTGCATCGGCGTGGGACGCTGGAATGAAGCCGCCGGTACGTGGCACGCCCTGGGTTCCGGGAGGAACGTCGCAAAATGCCTGATACTCTACGACGGCGAGTTGGTCGCGGCGGGCAGCTTCACGGCCGGCGATGGCACGATGTACCACGGTGTCGCGCGTTGGGCCGGAAGCGCCTGGCAGGCGCTGGGGCCGTGGGCCGCCGACGCCGGTTCCCCGAATATCGAAGCCTTGGCGGTCTACAACGGCGACTTGATCGCGGGCGGCATGTTCACCAGCGCCGCCGGCGTACCGTGCAATAACGTAGCCCGCTGGAACGCCGCAGCCGGCGCCTGGCAACCGTTGGGGGCCGGGATCGACGGAATAGTAGGGGCCCTGACAGTGTACCGCGGCGAACTGATTGCGGCCGGTGCCTTCGCGACTGCCGGCGGCACGCCGTGCGCCAGCATTGCGCGCTGGAACGGCACGGCCTGGCAACCGCTGGGAGCGGGAACCGACGGCATAGTAGCGGCGCTAGCCGAATACGACGGCGAGTTGATAGCCGGAGGTTACTTCACCAGCGCCGGCGGGGTGGCGTGCAACAATATCGCCCGCTGGGACGGCAGCGCCTGGCGCCCATTAGGCGCCGGGATCGGCAGCAGCGGCTATTCCTACGTCAGTGCGCTGGGGGTGCACAATGGGGTGTTAGTCGTGGGAGGTCTTTTCGCAACTGCGGACGGCGCGCAGTGCATCGCCCGCTGGAATGGCTTGACCTGGCAGACGCTGGGCTCAGGCATGGATAATCTCCCGTATGCGCTATTGAGCTACCAGGGCGAGCTCGTCGCCGGCGGCGCCTTCACGGCCGCGGGCGGCCATGTGTCTTGTGCGTGGGGACGATATTCGGGCGAGTGGCCGGCCGCGCCGAACAATGTCTCGGCCTCTGACGGCCTGTTCTGCGACAAGGTGCGTGTGACCTGGGGCGAAGTCCCCGGCGCCACCGGCTACAAGGTTTACCGCAGCGCGACCGGTTCAGTCGCTGATGGCCTGCTGTTGGGAACGAGCCAGTCCGGCGCGTTTGACGACGTGCGGGCGACGGGCCGGACGGTTTGGTATTTCGTGGTCGCCAGCAATGCCTGCGGCGACGGCCCATGTAGCGCGATAGATGGCGGCTTCGTGCAATGCGGGGAACTCCCGACCTGGTACCGCGACTCCGACGGCGACGGTTACGGCGCCCCCGATGCCACGACGCAAGCCGCTCAGCAGCCCGCGGGCTTCGTTGCCAACGATGACGATTGCGATGATGGCTGCGCGACTTGCCATCCGGGCGCCCAGGAGGTCTGCGACGGCCGGGACAACGATTGTGACGGATGGATAGACGCCGGCGCCATCGGGCCGACCTGGTACCGCGACGCCGACGGAGACGGTTATGGCAATCCGGATGTCACTGTCAGAGCGTGCAGCCCGCCGGCCGGCTATGTGGAAAACGGCGACGACTGCAACGACACCATCCCGGCTGTGAATCCCGGTGTAGTGGAAGTATGCAACAACGGAATCAACGACGATTGCG
>JAAYXS010000694.1 GCA_012515775.1 Phycisphaerae bacterium | reverse complement strand
TCGCGCTGCCCGACGAGCTGCAGCGTGTAGGCGATGCCGACCGATACCAGCCCGCCGTAGAGGAGAGCCAAGGCCCCGTTGCGGAGGTCGGCGCTGGCCAGCGGTTCGATTGCCGCGGCGGCGGCCAGGCTGGCGACGGCGACGGTGGAGAACTGCACCAGGCCGAACTTGAGCGGCTCCAAGCGCGGCGCCAAATGGGCCACAACCAGCACGTGCACCGCCCAGAACAGGGCGCAGGCCGCGACCAGCGCGTCTCCGCGCTCCATCTCGAATGACCCGGGGACGATACTAAGCAGGTAAAGACCGACGACGGCCAGCACCACGCCCAGCCAGGTCGCTCCCCCCGTCCGACGCCCGAGCAAGAGCCCCAGAATCGGCACGAGCGGAAGGTACAGGCCGGTGATAAAACCGGCTTTTCCGGCGGTTGTGTAAACCAGGCCTGCTTGTTGCAGCGAAACGCCGGCGAAAAGCACCAGCCCGGCGACGGCTCCGCCGAACAGGTAGAGGCGGAATCCGACATGGCGGGGTGGTTCAAAGCTGCTTGGTTCTTTGAGCCCGTCGCGCGCAGGCCGCCGGCGCGTTCGACGCAAGCCGATGACTGCCGCCAGGGCGAGCGCGCCGAGCGCGAAACGCAATCCATTGAACGTCAGCGGGCCCATATGACGCATGGCCGCGCGGCATGCCACGAATGCCGCGCCCCACAGCACGGCCGCGATCAGCAACAGCAGGTCAGCCCGCAGCGAATTCGCTTTCATCCGGGCAGAGTATAACGCTCGCGAGGCAGGTCGCGGATAGGCCCGGAACGCCCCCCATTCCGGCGGTCGGAGTAAACCAGCCGCCGGCGCGGTTGCCGGCCGGCGCGGGTTCAATCAAACAAGTCTTTTAGCCAGGCCTCGATTTTGTCATCGAGATCGTCGTCGTCATAGTAGTAGTAATAGGTGGGCGGTCCGTAGTAGTACATGGGCGGTCCATAGTATGTGCCCGGGGGGCCGGCATAGTAGCCGGGCGCATACTCGTAAGCGCCGGCGTAGGCATAGGGCGAGGTGTATCCATACCAGTATGGCGTTCCATAGCTGTACCAGTATGGCGCTCTGTAGCCGTAGGAATAGGCATACGGCGTGGCGGCGCCGTAGTACCAGTTGCCGTAGGGGCTGCGGCGGAACTCGAATGAATACGGGCCGTAGCTCCAACGTCCGCCGCCGTAGTCGACCGTGTATGCGCGCGCTGGGTCGGCAGCGGCATAATAGTAGTCATCGTCCCAATAGACTCCGCCCCAACTGTCGTCGTACCACTGGGCCGTGGCGACAGCGGGCAGCAGCAGCAATGCGCAGACGAGTACCCATCTGCATAGTGAGCGATTCAGCGCCATGTGCGGCTCCTTAAAGATGACGAGCTACCCTGTCGGACAACGTTCGCTTTACAGCAGTGTGCCGTTGAAAGCTGAAAGCCGCCTGAAAGGGGCGTTAAAGACGTGAAGGCGCTGGCTTTCAGAGGTCGGAAACAAATGACCGGTATGTGTGAGCTGAAATCCGGTCTACGACCGGACTGATGAACCATTTGCTACTCGGGGTGGCGTTAATATCGTGTGTGGTCGGCGGCGTGGGGCGCACGCGCGAAATTAATAAGCTTGATCCGATAGAGGCGCTCGGCTACGAATAGCACCTGTCAGCGCGGCGGAATCCCACAGAGCGCGGTCACGCCTTCCGGAGGTGTGGAATGGGCGTACGCTTCTGCCTCGGCCTGCTTGTGTTAGGTTTGTGCGGGTGTCGCGTCGGCCCGGATTATCGCAGGCCGCAGACGCCGGTGCCCGATGAGTGGAGCGGCATGCAGGCCGGCGCAGTTGCGACTCGGCCGGCCGGGCCGGAAATCCCCGAGCATTGGTTCGCCAGCACGCAGCCGGCCAGCCCAACTTCGCAACCGGGCGCTCCGGCTTTGGAGAGCAGCGTTCCGATTACTGAACCGGCGGTCGTGGCATGGTGGGCCGGGCTGCAAGATCCGGTGCTGGATGGACTGATTGCGCGCGCGGCCGAAGCCAACTTGAATCTGCGCATAGCCACGGCCCGCGTGCTGCAAGCCCGAGCGCAGCGCGACATTGCGATAGCGGCGTATTGGCCGCAAGTGAATTTCAGCGATCTCTACGACTACAGGGGGTCCAGCCTGAATGCCGGTCCTGACATAAAAGCGCCCCGCGGGCCGCTGACTGGGTTGCCCACGATCGACGTCGTTCCGGGCGCGCCGCCCATCGTTCAGGTGGTACCGGCGCGCATCGGACCGCTGTCGTCTGGCGGCGGCCGTTCGCCCAGCGTGTCAATCCAGCCGGGAATCTTCAACACGGCCGGCGGCTCTACGCCGCCCTTTGCCGTCCTGAGTCCGCCGTCGCTCACGCCGGCCGCCGAAGTCCCGCGGCAGCAGAATCTGTTTCAAGCCGGCTTCGATGCGGCGTGGGAAATCGATGTGTTCGGCGGCATTTACCGTTCGGTGGAGGCGGCCACTGCGGCTTTGGAAGCTGCTGAATGGGATCGGCGCGATGTTTTGATTACGCTGCTTTCGGACGTGGCTCTGAACTATGTGCAGTTGCGCGGGTCGCAGCGCCGCCTGCACATTGCATATCAGAACATTGTCACTCAACAGGAGGCCGTCCGGGTGACGCGGGCCCGGTACGAAGCGGGGTTCACCGGCGAACTGGACGTGGCGCAGGCCCAGGCGCAGCTCTCCACGACTGAATCGCAGCTTCCCGTACTGCAGACCGCCATACAGCAGTCCATTTATCAGCTCAGTGTACTTTTGGCGCTGCCGCCGGGAGCGCTGCTCGAAGAATTGCGGATGGCCGAGCCTATTCCCGCCGCGCCGCCGGTCGTGCCGGTCGGACTGCCTTCCGACTTGTTGCGGCGCCGCCCGGACGTGCGTTCGGCGGAGCGGCAGTTGGCCTCGGCGACGGCGCAGGTGGGCGTGGCGGTGGCGGAGCTGTTCCCAGTGTTCGCCCTGACCGGCTCATTTGGGACGGCGACCTCGGACTTCCGGCACATCTTGGATTCGGGCAGCCTGTTCTGGTCGGTTGGGCCGAGCCTGGCCTGGCCGATCTTCCAGGGCGGGCGGCTGCGGGCCAATGTGCGTTTGCAGGATGCGATTGCCGAGCAGGCCCTGGCTAATTATGAGCTGGTGATTCTGCGGGCATTGCAGGAGGTGGATAGTTCGCTGGTGGCGTACCTGAACGAGAAGGTGCGCTACGACTCACTGGCTGAGGCCGTCGTGGCCAATCAGCGGGCGACCGAGTTGAGCAACGAGTTGTATGCCCGCGGGCTGACGCCGTTTTTGAACGTGCTGGAATCGCAGCGTGCGTTATTCATATCTCAGGACGCGCAGGCGCAGAGCCAGACGCTGGCGATACTGAACCTGGTCTCGCTCTATAAGGCCCTGGGCGGCGGGTGGGAGCCGTCCGAGCCGTGTGTTATAGAGTTCCGCGGGGTCAGCGGTCTCAAGTCGTATGCGGAGTTGAATGCG
>JAAYXS010000102.1 GCA_012515775.1 Phycisphaerae bacterium | reverse complement strand
GGCGGGTGGCGGTTCGCGAGCGGCGGCGGTAGATCAGCACCAGGTTGCGCGTGTAGATCGCCAGCCCTAGCGCCTGAGCCAGTGCAAACACCGGGTCTTGGCGCAGCACCGCGTAGATGAAGGTCATCGCCCCGCCCACCAGGCTCAGGTACCAGAACGCGACCGGGACGTAACTGCGCCCGCGGCGTTCGGAAACGAACCACTGCACGACGAAACGCAGCATGAAGCACGACTGCGCCGCTAGACCGAACAGGCCTAGCGGGTCGAGCAGCTTTTCCAGGAACCAGGACGGCAGCATCAGGGCCTCAGGCCAAGGGAGAAACGGGAAGAACGCTGTTCAAGAGCAGCGGCACACGCGGCACGCGGGTGAAGGAGTACTGGTAATACACCGGGGCGACACGCCCCGGCTCTGCTCTTCCGCGCTCGCGCCGCCTGCGCTGACCCGCCGATTCCGCCCTCGCGCCGGCGCCGCTCTCACTTATTGCAGTAATCAATCACCCTCGCGATTTCGCTCCGCAGGTCCTTGCGGTGCACGATCCGGTCTACGAAACCGTGTTCGAGCATGAACTCCGCCGTCTGGAAGCCCTCCGGCAGCTCGGCCTTGATCGTGTTCTTGATCACGCGCGGCCCGGCGAAACCGATCTGCGCCCCGGGCTCCGCCAACGTAACGTCGCCCAGAAACGCGAAGCTGGCCGCCACGCCGGCCGTCGTCGGATCCGTCATCACCACCACGTACAGCCCGCCCGCCGCATCCAGCTTGGCAATGGCCGCCGACGTCTTGGCCATCTGCACCAGCGAAACCATGCCCTCCATCATGCGCGCCCCCCCGCTGCAGGTCACCATGATCAGCGGCAGCTCCTCTTCGATCGCCCGCTCGGCGGCCGCGGCCACCTTTTCGCCCACCACCGCCCCCATGGAGCCCATGATGAAATCGGGATTCATAACGCCCATGATCACCGGGCGGCCTTTGATGAAGCCCTTGCCGACGATAATCGCCTCGCGTTCGTTCGAGGCGGCTTTGGCCTCCTCAAGCCGATCCTTGTAGCCGATGCGGTCGGTGAACTGGAGCGGATCGGTGGATTCCAGATCGGGCAGAACCTCCTCAAATGTGCCGGGGTCATTGAGCTGTTGCAGGCGCGTACGCGCGTCGATGCGATAGTGATAGTCGCACTCCGGGCATACCCGCAGCTCTTCTTCGAGAATCCGCCGGTAGACCATCGCTCCGCATTTGACGCAGCGAATCCACAACCCCTCCGGCACATCCACGTTACGCCGCACAGGAATCGGCGACTCGCCCATACGCCCTCCAAGCTGGCCCGGGCCGTCTCAGCCCGTGCGTTTCTTTGGCCACTCGCCCCCACGCCGCGACCGGCCCATATCGCGAACCCAAATCAGTCACCAGAGAATACCGGCTGCTCCGATGAACAATCAATAACCACCGGGCGCGGCCAGTGCCGCATCCCTTCCCAAACCTCCGGCGCTTGCTGGCCCGCCAGGCTCCGCCATAGCATCGCAAATGAAAGCGGCCGCAGCACCAAACCCACGGCGGCTTTGCCGTTGCGCTTCAATTGTTTCTTCACGAACGCCCGCAAGCGCTCTTCGGCGTCGCCCAGGTTCTCGCCCTCCGGCGGGTTTACGTTCAGCGGCGCTTCGCGCAGCTCGCGATGTGCCGACGCATAGCGCGACTTGAGCTGCTGATCCGTCAGGCCGGCCCACAAGCCCAAATCCACTTCCGCCAGTTGGTCGGCGCGCTTCGCCGGCACCG
>JAAYXS010000693.1 GCA_012515775.1 Phycisphaerae bacterium | reverse complement strand
TATATGTTTGAGGGCATGTCAGGCAACGCAGAGACTTTGAGCCACAAGTGGGGCTGGCTCGTAGCCCTGGGAATCGTGCTTATTGTGCTGGGCGTGTTTGTGCTCGGGCACGCGGTTCTCGCCACCCTCGTGTCCACGCTGGTGATTGGTTGGCTGCTGATAATCGGGGGAGTGGTCGAGGCAGTGCACAGCTTTCAGGTGCGGACCTGGGGCGGGTTCTTGCTGGAGCTGCTGCTGGCAGTCCTCTATTTTGTTGCCGGGGTCATCATTGTTAGCGCCCCCGCCGGCAGCGCACTGGCCTTGACTCTGGTCATTGCGGCCTATCTGCTGGTGGGCGGCATCTTCCGCGTGGTGGCCGCGTTCTCGCTGCGCTTCCGCGGCTCAGGCTGGCTAGCCTTCAGCGGCGTCGTGGCGTTCATCCTGGGCCTGGCAGTCTGGCAGAACTGGCCGGCCACGGGCCTGTGGTTCATCGGGCTATGTGTGGGCATTGAACTCATCGTTCAAGGCGTGTCGTGGGTCGCACTCGGCCTGACGGCGCACAGCCTGGGCCGCGGTGGCGCGCCCGAGACCGCCCCCGGCGTCCCGCCGGCACTGCAGACCTGAGGCGTCAGGTAGCGCAGCCAAACAGGCCGCGATCGCGATAAGGCAGGCCGGCCGCTACGCGCAGGCCCGCAGCCGCTCAATATCCGTGCCGACGATCGCGGCCAGGTTGCGCGTGATCTTTTCGATGTCCCAATCCCACCAGCGGATATCGAGCAGGGCCGCCACGGTCACCTCGTCAAACCGCATGCGGATCACGCGGGCCGGGTTGCCGCCGACGATGGCGTAAGGCGGCACGTCCTTGGTAACCACGGCGCGCGAGGCGACGATCGCCCCGTCGCCGATCTTCACGCCCGGCATGATCAAACCGCCATAGCCCAGCCAGACATCGTTGCCGACGACCGTGTCGCCGCGGTGTGGAAAGGCGAGGTCCGCCGGCAGATTGCGCTCCCACGCGCCGCCGAAAATGCCGAACGGGTAGCTTGAAAAGCCCTCTATGGCGTGATTGCCGCCGTTCATGATGAACTTGGTGTCGGTACCCACCGCGCAGAATTTCCCGATGATCAGCTTGTCGCCGATGAAGTCGAAGTGATACAGGACGTTCTTTTCGAAATTCGTGACGCCGCCCGGGTCATCGTAATAGGTGTAGTCGCCGACGATGATGTTCGGCCGCGTGATGTGGTTCTTGAGAAACGCCAAGCGCGGCTGACCCGGCACGGGAAACGGGTCGTCCGGCGAAGGGCCAAATTCAAACCGCCCCATATCTCTCGCTCCTCTTCTCTTCCTTAGATTTAAAGAGACCCATCGATGACTCCTAAAGAGTGGGAAGGTGGTAACGTGGGAAGGTGGGAAGGTGGACTGCGCGGTGAGCATTGGTCACGTTTCAAAGCCTCCATACACAGGTAGTGCCGTCACAGTTAGAGCCGAGCGGCCGTTCAACTCGGCGTCCGCAAGCTCGGCAACCCCGCCGCCTGCCGAATCCGATTTGCCTCCGCCCAGGCCGCGTGGTGCTCCGACAGAACGCGCGTCAGACTGGCGGCACTGATGCCCAGGCATGCGGCCGCGCCGTTCGTTCGCCCACGCGCTGCGTCTAAGGCGTCCAACAACAGCCCGAGCACCTCCGCCAAATCCGGATTGCCGGACGCCAGCCGCAACGTCCCGTCAACTACGTGCACGTGCTCCGGCCAGGTCACCG
>JAAYXS010000692.1 GCA_012515775.1 Phycisphaerae bacterium | reverse complement strand
GCAAGGCGGGGCTGGCGGTTGACGCGATCGACGTGCAGATCGGCGCGGACGGCGCGCTGGACGTCACGCGGCCGCTGTACAACGGCAAGGCGACGGCGCACGTGGCCTTCGCCAAGGACCGGCCGGCCATCGTCTCGGTCCGCGCCAACACGTTCCCGGCCCCGAGTAGCGGCGCAGGTGGCGCTGCCCGCGAGAGCGTGCCGTACCAGGCTGCCGCGGGCGACGAGCGCATCACGGTGAAGGAAGTGCTCAAGGCGGGCGGTGAAGTCAAGGACGTCACCGAAGCCGACATCATCGTCGCGGGCGGCCGGGCACTGAAGAACCAGGACAATTTCCAAATGCTCTATGACCTGGCCAAAGCGCTGGACGCCGCGGTCGGCGCATCGCGCGCCGCTTGTGACGCGGGGTATCAGCCGCACAGCCGGCAGGTCGGCCTGACCGGCAAGACGGTTACGCCGAAGCTCTACATGGCATTCGGGATCAGCGGTGCGATTCAGCACCTGGCGGGCATGCGCGGCAGCAAGACGATTGTCGCGGTGAACACAGACCCCGAGGCCCCGCTGTTCAAGGTTGCGGATTACAGCGTCGTGGGCGACTTGTTCAAAATCATCCCGCTGCTGACCGAGGAAGTGAAGAAGCTGCACTGACCGCTTAGGGTTGTCAGTGGCAGCCTCTGGTTAGCGTTGCTTGCGGCGCCGGGTCCGCGCCGCGGCGGCATGGCCCGGTGCCTGACCGCGAATTCACTTCGGAATCAGGGCGATTTCACCTGCTCGCGGCCGGAGAATCCGTTCTCGCGGCAAGAGAATCTTTTGGCGCGCCTTGATCGATCTTCGAAAAGGGAGCACAAGTCATGCCGCAGAAGCTGGACGGACTCAAAGTGGCAATTCTCGTTACCGACGGGTTCGAGCAGATCGAAATGACCTCTCCGCGGGACGCGCTGAAGCAGGCCGGGGCTCAGCCGGTGCTGGTTTCGCCCAATCACGACCGCGTCCAAGGTTGGGACCATCAAGACAAGGCCGACATCTTCCCGGTCGACCTGCCGCTGGACCGCGCCGACCCGAACGACTTCGATGCGCTGCTGTTGCCGGGCGGCGTCGCCAGCCCTGACAAGCTGCGCATGAACCCCAAGGCGGTGCAGTTCGTGCGGGCGTTCTTCGCCCAGCACAAGCCGGTCGCGGCCATCTGCCACGGATCCTGGACGCTGATTGACGCCGACGCTGTTCGCGGGCGGCGAATGACCTCCTGGCCGTCATTGAGAACGGACTTGCGCAACGCGGGCGCGACGTGGGTCGACGAGGAAGTGGTAGTCGACGGCAATTTGATCACGAGCCGCGCGCCCAGGGATCTGCCGGCGTTCAACCGCAAGGTGATTGAAGAGTTTGCGGCCGCTCTCGCCGGTGCGCGAAGCTGATCGCCAGAGCGCGATGCCGTGATAAGCAACACTCGTTACGCCGGCGTGGGAATCGGGCCGGGCTCCTCGCCCGCCTGCGGCAGATGCGTGACGGGGCGCGCAACCGGCGCCTCCAGCCGCCGGTTCTGCTCGGCCGAGATCAGGTCGGCCACCGTCGGGCGATTCAGAGACTCGCCGTTGACCAGGGCGCGCACTTCTTCGCCGTCGAGGGTTTCGTATTTGAGCAGCGCCCGTGCGACGGCTTCAAGCTTATC
>JAAYXS010000691.1 GCA_012515775.1 Phycisphaerae bacterium | reverse complement strand
GCTCAGCCGGCGCGTCGCCCGCGTGCGATCCTTCTCGATCCCGGGCGATCAGCGGGAACCGGACAAAAACCGACGGATCATCCACCGTCCGATACCCCTCGCCCACCTCGCCCGCCGACAGCGCCGTCCCGCCCTGCGCCCACCACCAAACGACCTTGTGCCCCTGGTACAGCAGACCGCGGTCGAACAGCGTCTTCAGGCTCCACCAGACGCTCTCGACGTAGCTCTGATGGTACGTGACGTACGCTTCTTCCAAGTTCACCCAGAACCCCAGCCGGCGCGTCATTTCCTCCCATTCGCGCACGTACCGGAACACGCTCTCGATGCACTTCTGCACGAAGCGCGCGACGCCGTAAGCCTCAATCTCCTCCTTGGTGTGAATTCCCAGTTGCTTGCAGACCTCAACCTCGACCGGCAGACCGTGCGTGTCCCAGCCGGCCTTCCGCTCCACCAGCTTGCCGCACATCGTCTGGTAGCGCGGAAACAGGTCCTTGATCGCACGCGTCAGGCAGTGCCCCGGATGCGGCAGCCCGTTGGCCGTCGGCGGACCCTCATAAAACACGAACCGCGGCGCCCCGCGCCGCAGCTCCAGCGACTTGCCGAAGATGTCGTGCTTGCGCCAAAACTCGAGCACTTGCAGCTCGGCCTGCGGAAAATTGATTTGCGCCGGCAACGGCTCAAACATCGCTGCTCCAAAACGCTCAAAGCCTGTAAATAAATCGAACCACTTATGATACTGATCACAGCGCAACCTGACTAGCTGGCCGGCCTCGCGCTGAACCTGGATTGCGCCCAAACCCGCCCTGCGCCATCCGTCGCGGGTATACTTGCAGGCATACACGGGGGGGAGCGGAGGAACCGATGGCGGCGCTGGTTATTTACGGCGCTGACGGCCGGCAAGGCGTCTGGCAGCTCTCGCAGAAGCCGCTGACGCTCGGCCGCGCCGAAAACTGCGACATCGTGCTGCGGTTCGACGGCGAGATTTCGCGCGAGCACGCGCGCGTCTGGCTTGATCAAACCGGTACCGTCCTCGTCGCGGATCTGGGCTCCAAGAACGGCACCAGCGTCGATGCTGGCGAGACTTTCCGCAACGAGACGCGGCCCGCGTACAGGTCCATTCGTATCGGCGGCCAAGACGTCATCATCCGCGGGGCGCCCCAGCCGCCGGCGAAGGCGGAAGGCCGGGTGGCCTTTGTGGCGGATTCCCCCGGACGCCTGACGCAGAGCCATTTTTTCCCGCCCAGCAAGCGCCTTGACCTGAATGAGCAGCGCCTGTCGCTGCTCATGGGCCTGGGTCAATCCCTGTCGGGCGCTTTCGAACGCAAGCAGCTCCTCGAGCAGGCCCTGGACGCCTGCTGCCAGGCCCTGCAATTCGAGCGCTGCCTGATCGTCCTGAAAACGCCGCGCGGCGAGCCCGAATCGCCGGTCGTACGCAACGTCGAGCGCGACGAGACCGGGGCCTTCAAGGTCAGTCGCACGCTCATCAACCGCGCCTTGCTGCACGGCGAGCGGGCCGTGGTCAACAACCCGGCCGTCGATCTCGTCGGCAACATCACCGACAGCCTGGTGCGCTTCCCGATCTGCTCCGCCCTCAGCGTGCCCATCATGCAGCGCGATGAAATCCTGGGCGCCATCTACGGCGACCGCGTGACGCGCGCCGCCACTTACAGCCCGCAGGACGTCGACTTCCTGGCGGCCATCGCCCAGCAGGTCGGATTGGGTCTGGCCAACCTGCGCCTCGTCCAGGAGTACGTCCGCTTGCAGAAAGTGGACGCCGAGCTCAGCGCTGCCCGCAAAATCCAGCGCGACTTCCTGCCGGCCGCCCCGCTGGCCGCCGGCTGCGTCCTGATCGACGGCTATAACGAGCCTTCTTCCGAGGTGGGTGGCGACTACTTCGATTACTTCCCGCTCGATGACACGCACGTCGGATTTGTCATCGCCGACGTCAGCGGGCATGGCCTGCCGGCCGCCCTGCTTATGGCAAACTTTCAGGCCGCGGTGCACGTCGCGCTCACGCCAGAGGCGCCGCTACCCGAGGTTGCCGCGCGGATAAACCGGCTCGTGTGCCGGAACACGGCCGGAAGCTCCTTCATCACCGCGGTCCTGGGCAAGATTGACACGCATAGCGGCGTGATGGATTACGTCAACGCCGGGCACCCCGCTCCGCTGCTGCCCGCCTGCGCAAACGCGGGCCCGGGTCACCGGCAGAATTCGCTGCCGCTGGGCATCGATCCCGCCGAAAGCTTCAGGGTGGAGAAGCTCAGTCCCGCGGAGCACGCCGGCGTTGTCCTCTTCTACACCGACGGCCTGACTGAACTCAGCAATGCCGCGGGCGATATGCTTGGAGTCGAGCCCGTCCGTGAGGAGCTGCAGAAACTCCCGGCCGCGTCGACCGAACGGGCGCTGCGCGCGGCGCTGTCCCTGGCGCGCACTCATCGCGGCCATGCCAAAGGCTCGGACGACCTTACGCTACTCGCAATTCAGGTTACCCGTCCTTAAGCGGCGCTCGGTCAGGCGGGGGCGGGCTCGGCCGCCCCTACCGAAATGGGCCTGTCGGCCTTTATACATTTTTACACCACCAGTAATCGCAACCCCGCCGAAACGGGCGTGTAGAACCTCCGTCGCACCGCATGCGCAATAATCGGCCTTAACAGACCGCGAGGAAAACTATGGTTCGGCGACAGATTGGCTTCGAGCCCCCGGCCGGGTTTGACGAACTCGATAATCCCGGATCTAACGGCGATCGTATGCCAGCCAGTACACCGACGCCCGTGCTCTTGAGCCTGCTCCAGCAGGCGGCCGCACGCCAGGCTTCCGATATCCACCTGGTTTCCGGCTATCCCGCGACGTTCCGCGTGAACGGCCGGCTCGAGCGCGCCGCGCCCAAGCCGCTGACGTCGGATGACATCCGGTGCCTGGCTGAATCCATCCTGCCGGCCGCGGTGTTCCAGACGTTCGAGCAAACCAAGAACGCGGATTGCTCGCTGTCGGTGGAGAAAGGCGGTGCCCCGCCGCTGCGCTTTCGCGCCAACGTGTACCTGGCCCGCGACGGCTGGTGCATCTGCTTGCGGCACATCCCTAACGAAATCCCCACGTTGGACTGGCTGGGGTTTCCCAAGGAGCTGGCCGAGCGGCTGGTGGCGTACCAGGACGGGCTGGTGCTGGTGACGGGCGAAACCGGTTCCGGCAAGTCCTCGACGCTGGCCGCGCTGATCGATCTGGCGCGGCGGACGCGCGATGCGCACATCATCACTATCGAGGAGCCGATCGAGTACATCCATGAAGTGCGCGGCTTGAGCATCGTCACACAGCGCGAGGTCGGGCGCGACGTGAGCTCGTTCGCCGACGGCCTGAAATACGGCTTGCGGCAGGACCCGGACATCATCCTGGTGGGCGAAATTCGCGACCGCGACACGGCCCAGATGGCCATCAGCGCGGCGGAAACCGGGCACTTGGTGTTCGCGACCATGCACACGCGCGACGCCAAAGGAGCGCTGACGCGCTTGGTGGATCTGTTCCCGCAGGACTCGCAGGACGACATCCGCACGCAATTGGCACTGAGCCTCCGCTCCGTGGTCAGCCAGAAGCTGCTCCCGCCGGCTGAGGAGGGGCAGCGGCGCGTGCTGGCGCTGGAAGTACTGCACGCCAGCCAGCCGGTGCAGGTGGCGATCCGCAGCGGGCGCGTCGAGACGCTGGATTCGGCGCTGCAAACCGGAGCGCGCAGCGGCATGATC
>JAAYXS010000101.1 GCA_012515775.1 Phycisphaerae bacterium | reverse complement strand
GTCGGCTCGGATGAGGCGCCGGCCTTTGACGGCGGCGCCTATCTGCAGGTCGGCCAGCCGGGCGAGAAGGTCGACATACGGGTAGCTGCCAGAGCCACGCCATCGGCCGTAGACTGGAACAACGATGGAAGGAAGGACCTGGTGGTGGGTTCGTATGATGGCAGCATTTATATCTACCTCAACGAGGGCACGGATAGCGCACCTGATTTCCGGACTGAGAGTCAGGCCCAAATGGGCGGGACGCTGCTGATGGTACCGGGCTCGCGCTCCAGTCCCGAGGTGGCCGATTTGGATGGCGACGGCAAGAAGGATTTGCTCGTCGGGAACCACGCCGGGCAGCTCTTCTTCTTCAGCAACACCGGAACCGACGCGGATCCGAGCTTCACCACGTACATCATGGTTCGCTCAGCCGGTCTGGTGATTGATCTGGAGGACGTGCCGCGCTCGCGGCCGGCGGTGTGCGACTGGAATGACGACGGTTTGCCGGACGTACTGCTGGGCAGCGGTGACGGAAAAGTGCGGCTGTACCGCAACCACTATGCGGTGGGCGACCTGAATTGCGACGCGGCGGTCAATGTGTTCGACATTGATGCGTTCGTGCTTGCGTTGACCAGCGCGCCGGAGTTCGGGGCCTACCTGGCGGCGTATCCGCAGTGCGAAGGCATGCTGGCAGACACGAATTGCGACGGGCAGGTAAATGTGTTTGATATCGACCCGTTCGTGGACTGCCTGGTCGGCGCCGCGTCTCCGTCCTGCCCGTGAGCGCGGATTAGCGTTCAAGACGCGGCCGGCTTTCGCCAGCTACGGGTAAATCTTGCCCATCATACGCGGGTATGGAATTGTCTCGCGGATGTGCTTCAGGCCGCAGATCCACGCCACCGTGCGCTCCACGCCCAGGCCAAAGCCGCCGTGCGGGACGGTGCCGTAGCGGCGTAGGTCAAGGTACCAGGCGTAGTCTTCTTCCTTGAGGCCCTCTTCCTTCATCCGCTCGCGCAACACTTCCAGATCGTCCTCACGCTGGCTGCCGCCGATGATCTCGCCGTAGCCTTCCGGGGCCAGCAGGTCGAGGTTGTTCACCACGCGGTGGTCCTGCTCGTTGCGCTTCATGTAAAACGCCTTGCAGCCGCGCGGATAGTGCGTGACGAAAACCGGGCGGTCGTGCAGGCGGGCGATGATGGTTTCGTCCGAGCCGCCGAGATCGGAGCCCCACTGGAAATTCGCGGCCAGCTCCATGTGGTGCGGAATGTTGCGCACGTCTTCTTCGCGCTCGGCCAGCTCTTCACGCAGATCGAGCACTTCCTGGGCCAGCTTCTCCGCCTTCCACTTCTTCGTGCCCGGCGCGGTCCGTTCCGCCTCTTTCTCCGCGATGAGCTTGTTGATCTCGGCCACGCGGGCTTTGGCCGCTTCGAGGTCGCCCAGCAGGAAGTCGCGCACGCGGTCGCTGTGCAGCAGTTCGGCCGCCTCGCTGTAGGTGATGCGGTAGAACGGCTTTTGCGTCGAGGCTTCGAGCTTGGC
>JAAYXS010000100.1 GCA_012515775.1 Phycisphaerae bacterium | reverse complement strand
GACGCCATCCAATGGTACGACCAGCATGCCTACGCGAACCTGGCCTGGGTCGAAATGAAAGCCCTGGGTCACGAGCGCACACCCGACATGGCGGCGGCTTTCTTCGCGCAGGTTGCGGGCGTCCAGCCTAATCACCCGCCGACCGTCCTGGTCAACCGCCAGGCAATCGCGGGAAATCCGCGCGGAATTGCCGTCCTGGCCGGACGCATGGACTCGATCAGGCCCAGCCAGCCGGCGCTCGCCACCGCGGTTCCGTCGCGCTCCGCTACCCCCGCACGCAGCGCTCCGGGCGGGAACTGGTCCAATTCCGAATCCCCGCCCCTGCTGGCTGTCCGATCGCTGCCGCGAACCGAGCCCGCCGCGCCGCCGCAACCCAGCAGCAGCGCGGCCATGATGCCTTCGCGCGCCACCGAAAAGCCCACCGCCCTGCCGCGGGCCCCGGTTACGATTCGTGTATCCTCAGCCATCGGCACCGAGCCGCTGGTTTTGGCCTTTTCCGCTGATTGCCCGGCCGACTGGCAGCGCAGTGCCGATTTCCTCTGGACCCTTAACGGCGACCCGATCTGCAACGGAGTTAACGGGCAGAAGACAATCACCGAGCCCGGGGAGCATACGCTGGGGCTGCTTGTGGTTACGCCCGGCGGAGAGGAAAACCGCGCGTATCGTCTGATCCGGGTACTGCCAAGCGCAGAATCGGGGCGGCAAGCGGCCGCGCTGGGCGGCAACTAAACCGCCTTCCGCCCGGGCCGGAAGCATCCCGGCCGGCCCCCCGCGCCGCAGTTCCCTGGTGCTTGAAGGAACGCCTCACATGGCCGAATTCAATCGTGACGTTTGGGCGCCCTGGCGGATGCAGTACATCGAATCGCTCAGCGAGCGTGATGCCGGCGGCTGCTTTCTTTGCCGCCACGTCGCGACGCCCCAGGATGACGGCAAAAACCACGTTCTATGGCGCAGCCCCAAGTCGCTAGTCGTGCTCAACCGCTACCCGTACAACACCGGCCACCTCCTGGTGGCTCCCACTGAGCACCGCGCAGAGCTCGAAGACCTCTCAGACGAGGTGCTCTGCGAAATGGTCTGGCGAATCCGCGACGCAACACGGGTCCTGCAACGTACTATGCACCCGCAGGGGTTCAACATCGGCATGAATCTGGGACGCTGCGCGGGAGCCGGCGTGCCGGATCACCTGCACTGGCACATCGTGCCGCGTTGGGGAGGCGATACGAATTTCATGCCGGTCATCGCGGACGTAAAAGTGATTCCCGAAGCGCTCGACCGTACGTACGAAAAGCTGCTGCAAGCCGCGCGCGAACTGGGCCTTTAGAACGCGTCAATTTTGCCCGCGTTCATTCCCCCCCGCAGGGCGCCGCACTAGCGCCGCCGGGTCCGCTGCGGCTCGAAAACGCCGCTTGATTGCGCTTGCCGGCCGCGCGTGCGCTTTGAAGCTCAGCGACCCGTTTGCGCCGCCTCCGCCGGCGCAGCAGAAAGAGCGCGCCGAGGACGCCCACTACGCCCACCGTGATCAGCACCTGCACGACCTCGGTGTACGTCCGCAGCGGCACAATTTCCGCAAACCAGTAACCCAGCCCAATGAACAGCGGCACGGATAGCAGCGCCCCTGCGAAGTCCGCCAGGAAAAAACGCCAGTACGGAAACCCGGTCGCCCCGGCCGTCAGGCACATCGCCGCCCGCACCCCCACAAAGAACCGCCCGAAGAAACAGAACCACGTCCCCCAACGGTTGAATCGCTGCGTAGCCTTGCGGAATAACGCCGGCGTCAGAAGCCAGCTCACCGAGCGATGGCTCACCACGCCCGGTCCCCAGCGCCGCCCCAGCCGGTAAAGAACCAGGTCGCCGGTCATGATTCCAACCAGGGCGACCAACAGCGTGCCCGGCCAGCTTGCGATGCCTGGGTGCGTGTGCAGCAATACCCCGGCGGCGATCAGCGGAACATCCTCAGGTATCGGGATTCCGAGACTGGCCAGCGCCAGCAGGCCAAAAAGCACCGGGTAAAAAGCCGCCTGCATCGACTCCTGGATTTGAGCAGGTGCGGCCAACGATAGCACGGAAGCCAGTTGCATCAGGTGTTGCACTAGAAGCTCGGTCGTTGGATGCAGCCGGGCTCGACGCT
>JAAYXS010000690.1 GCA_012515775.1 Phycisphaerae bacterium | reverse complement strand
GGAATCATCGGCGGCACGGGACTGGCGGACGCACTGTTCGGGCAAGTCGACGGCACAGACCACGTGATTGAAACACCGTTTGGCGCGCCGAGCGGGCCGGTACGCGTGGTACACTGGCAAGGTCTGGAGGTGGCCCTATTGGCGCGGCACGGCGCCGGGCACCTGCTGAATCCCTCACAGGTTCCGTATCGGGCCAACATCTACGCGATGAAGTCGTTGGGGGTGACGCACTTGATCGCCAGCGGCGCCGTCGGATCGCTGCGCGAGGAGTTTCGCCCGCGCGAACTCGTCATTGTCGATCAGGTCATTGACCGCACGTATCGCCGCGTGCCCACGTTCTTCGACGCCGGGCTGGCGGTGCACGTGGAATTCGCTGAACCGTTTTGCCCCGTGCTGCGGCAGCGCCTTCTGGCTGCGGGCACGCAGATCGAAACCAAGGTACACCCGCACGGCACGTATATCTGCATGGAAGGCCCGGCCTTCAGCAGCCAGGCCGAGTCGCGGCTGCACCGCGCCTGGGGCGGCGACCTGATCGGGATGACGCTGATGCCGGAGGCCAAGCTGGCGCGCGAAGCCGAGATCGCGTACGCCGCGATCGCGCTGATCACCGATTACGACTGCTGGCGGCCACACGAACCCGGCGCGACCAAGCAGAAGCTGCTCGAGGAAATCCTGGACAATCTGCACGCTGCCACGCACAACGCGATCGCACTGCTGCGCGCCGCGCTGGCCGACTTCGCGCGGCAACCACCCGGAGCGTCGCCGGCCCATAGCGCGCTGGAGCTTGCGATCTGGTCGGATCGTGCGAAAATTAGGCCCGAAACCGTGCGACAGTACGGAGTACTGCTCAAGCGGCAGCTTGGCGAGCAAAAGCAGAATGGCTGAAACGAAGGCGCGGGAAAGTAGCAAAGAGGGAAAGTGGGAAGGTGCGTGCACACTTTCCGGCTTTCGCCCTTTCGCACGTTCCCACTGATCCCCGAGGGCGAGCATGGAGGCGTTTCGGAGGCCGCGGTTCCGGGGCGAGTGCGAGTGGATCATCGCGCCGCCACACCCTGACCGCGACCGCCTCGCAAGCCAAGCCGGCATCGCCCCCCTACTCGCCCAAATCCTGCTCAATCGCGACATCTCGACTGCGGCGCAGGTCGGCCGGTTTCTCTCCCCAGACTTGGGCCTCCTGCTGCCACCGGAAGCTTTGCCAAACGCCGTCGACGCCGGCCGCCGCCTGGCCAAAGCCGTGCGCGCCGGGCGGCGCATTGTCATCTACGGCGACTACGACGTGGACGGCATCACTGCCACCTCTATTCTCTGGCTCGCGCTGCGCCTGGCGAACGCCAATGTGAGTTTTTATATCCCCAACCGCCTCGAAGAAGGTTACGGCGTCAACGGCGAAGCCCTCCGCTCCATCGCGGCCGACGGCGACGCGCTGGTCATCACGGTCGATAGCGGAATCACGGCCGTCGCCGAAGCGCGCCTGGCTCGGCAACTCGGCCTTGAGCTGATCATAACGGATCATCACGAACCGGGTCCCACGCTGCCTGAATGCGAATGCGTGGTTCATCCCACCGCCTGCGGCGCCAGCGAGAATCCAGACCTGTCCGGGGCGGGCGTAGCGTTGAAGATCGCCTGGGCCTTCGCACAGGAGTTTTGCGGCACGCAGCGCGTGTCCGAACAGTTCCGCAACTTTCTGCTGGATGCCACGACTTTTGCCGCGCTGGGCCTGGTCGCGGACGTCGTGCCGCTGACCGGCGAAAATCGCGTGATCGCCGCGTTCGGCCTCAAATACCTGCGCCGTACGCAAAACCCCGGCCTGAAGGCCCTGCTTCAAGTATCCGGCTTGGAGGGCAAGTCGCGTTATGACGATTACGACGTGGGCTTCAACTTGGCGCCGCGCCTCAATGCGGTCGGGCGACTCGGACACGCCCGCACGGCCGTCGAGTTGTTCACGCAGGCAGACGGCGCCCGGGCCGCCGAGATTGCGGCCGCCCTCGACGCCCAGAATCGGAAACGCCAGGAACTCGAGCGCACAATAGCGAAGCAGGCCGAAGCGCTCGTGATCGAGCGCGGCTTCGACCGCGACGGCTGCCACGGCATCGTGCTGGCTTGCGAGCAGTGGCACGCCGGCGTCATCGGCATCGTCGCCTCACGCCTGGTAAACCGGTTCTGCCGCCCAGCGGTGCTCATCGCCTTGGAGAATGGGTGCGGCCAGGGGTCCGCCCGCAGCGTGCCGCATTTCCCGCTGCACGAGGTGCTGGCCTGTTGCGGTGAACACCTGCTCAGCCACGGCGGCCACGCCATGGCGGCCGGCGTGCGGCTGGCAGCCGATCGCGTCGACGCGTTCACAAAGGCTTTCCTGGCCGAGGCGGGCCGGCGGCTGACGCCCAAGGATCTTTGCCCGCGCCTGCACTTGGATGACGAAGTCGAGCTGGCAGATCTGACGATCGATGTCGTCGATGCGCTGCAACGGATGGGGCCGCACGGAACGGGTAATCCGGCCCCACGCCTGGCCACGGGGATTCTGGAGCTGGCCGAGCCGCCGCGTGTGGTCGGAAAATCCGGAAACCACCTGCAAATGACGGTTCGACAAGGCCGCGAATACCGCAAAGCCATTGCGTTCAACCGTGGCGATCAAGCGGAGCGGGTAAGCGAGGTGCGTCGTCTGCGACTGGCCTTCGAGCCGATTATTAACGAATGGAATGGGCGCCGTAGCGTTGAACTGAAAATAGTCCATTGGAAGCTCGGGAAAACCTAATGAGGCGTTTGCCGTGACGGCTTACGGTGTAGTAAACCCTGCCACGGCCAAAAAAAATGCGCCTCCGGGAGTGGTCCGGCGGACTTGCAAACCGCCTTTAAGGGTGCTAGAACCCCATCAGAAGGGCCCCAGCGGTAATCCTGCCGGAGCCGGTCGGCGAATAGTCTTTAGCTTGTATGCGGGCGCCAGGTGGGTCGTGCGGCCCGGCAGATGGCCCTACGGAGAACAAAGTGGACGAATACCTGAAATTGAAGGCGCTAGTGGAAGAGATAGGGGACGACGTTTACAAGGCGATGGGTGGCAATAAGGCGGCTGGCACCCGCGTGCGGAAAGCCATGCAGGACATCAAGAATACTGCCCAAGCCGTCCGCAAACGCGTTCTGGACATCCGTAGTCCAGGAAGCGCGGAGCGTGGCGATGGCGAAACGCCGTCCGCCCCCGCTCACGATCAGGGTGGCAATCAGTAGTAACTCAGTCGTAATAGCGTAATAAGCGTCGCCTCATAGGTTGGGGGATGATGAGGTCTAAATGCCGCCGCCCGTCATTCTCGATCCCTTGTCGCTAGATTTCTCCCGCCCTTTTGCCACGCGCGAGCAGATCGCCGAAATTAATCCGCAGCGCCATGAGTTCGCGCTGTTGGATGCGGTGGTCACGTTTGACCGCGAGGCGGGCACTTTCTCGGGTTACCATGACGTGCGCGCGGCCGAATGGTGGGCGCGCGGGCACATTCCGGGGCGTCCGCTCTTCCCTGGCGTGTTGATGATTGAGGTGGCCGCGCAACTTGCCAGCTTCCTGGGCCACCTCGTAAACGGGCGGGATTTCTTCATGGGGCTCACGGGCGTCGATGATGTAAAATACCGTGGTACGGTCGAACCGCCGTGCCGGTTCGTCGTTGTTGGCCGAGCGTTGGACGCTCGTAAGCG
>JAAYXS010000689.1 GCA_012515775.1 Phycisphaerae bacterium | reverse complement strand
CCGGCGTACAATGCCGCCGCAAGCTGCCGAAGAAACGAAAGGGACTCAGGACTTGTCAGCGGCCGATTGGAGCCAGACCCACGCGACGCCGGCGAAATGTACGGCCTGCAATCGCCCCATGGACAGCCCGCTATTCTGCGGAGGCTGCCATACGCTGCACCCGGCCGAGGGTCTGAATCTCTTCCAGATTTTCGAAATGGCGCCGTCGTTCGACATCGATCAAGCCGAATTGCGGCGCCGCTATTTGCGCAGCTCGCGTGCCATCCATCCCGATCACAACGGCGACTCCGCCTCCGCGGCCGCCCTCAGCCTGCGCACCTCGGCCAAGCTCAATGAGGCTTTCCGCGTGCTGAGCAATCCGCTCTCACGGGCCGAATACCTGCTCGAACTGGCCGGCGGCGAGTCCTCCGCCGCGGACAAATCCGTGCCGCAAGATGTGCTGACGCGCACGCTCATGCTGCGGGAGGAGATCGAGGAAGCCCGGCTGGCCGGAGACGCCGAACGGCTGCAATCGGCCGGGGCCGAGGTGGAGCGTTTGCGTGACGAGGCCCTGAAAGTGGTCGCAGAGCTGGCGCGACATTTGCCCGCCACGGACCTGGTGCGAAAGCAGCTTCGGCAAAAGCTGAATGCGGTCAAGTATTACCAGAAGCTGGCTGAGAGTCTGTAGAGGCCAATGAACGTCGGCGAGATTATCGTCGGAATCGATCTAGGCACCACGTTCTCGCTGGTGGCCTGCGCGGACGAGAGCGGCCCGCACATTCTCCGCGACCCGAATGGCGAAGCGCGCCTGCCATCCGTCATCTTGGCTGCGCCGGCGGCCGCGGATGGATCGGCCGAGGCTCGTTTCGTGATCGGCTGGGAGGCTCGCGATCACGCGGTCGAGAATCCGCGCAGCACGGTCTACTCCATTAAGCGCCTCATCGGCCAGGGGGCTCAGGACATCGCCGGCGAGGCCCAGTATCTCGCCTACGCCGTGCGGCCCGGCCCGCGCGAAACCGTGCAGGTCGAGCTGAACGGCCGGCTCTATTCGCCCGAGGAAATCTCGGCCCTCATCCTGCGCGAGCTGCGCGAGCGCGCTGAGCGGCAACTCGGCCGCCCGGTGCGCAAGGCGGTCATCACCGTCCCGGCTTACTTTGACGACGCCCAGCGCCAAGCCACGCGCGACGCCGGTCAAGCCGCCGGCCTCGAGGTCATGCGCATTGTCAACGAACCCACGGCGGCCGCTTTGGCCTATGGGTTTGGTGTCCGAGGAGAGCCGGCGCGTGCTGCCCCGGAAGTGAAGCCCCACGCCCAACGGCCGCATCGCGTGTCCCTGCCCCTGCCACGCTGCAGCGACGCGGTAACTCTCGACACGCCGGCCGCGACGGGCCAAACCGTAGCTGTCTACGATCTCGGCGGCGGGACCTTCGACATCTCGATCCTGCGAATCGAAGAAGGCGTATTCCAGGTTCTGAGTACCGCCGGCGACACGCACCTCGGCGGCGACGATTTCGATCGCACCATTGTTCTTCTGGTGCAGCGCGAAGTCCGCGAGCAGTTCGGTGTTTCCATCGACTCGCCCGCGACACGCCAGGCCCTGCGAACGCTGGCCGAATCCGTGAAGGTCCGCCTGAGCGAGCAAGCAACTGCGGCGATCGAGCTGGACTTGGGTCAACAGCGCGTGTATCGGCGAACGATTACGCGCGACGAATTCGAGCAGCTTACGGTCGACCTGGTCAATCGCAGCCTCGCCCTGTGCGATCGCGCTCTGGCCGACGCGGGCCTGAAGCCGGGCGACCTGGAGCGTGTCATCCTGGTCGGTGGTTCGACGCGGATGCCGCTCGTGCGTCGGCGCGTCAGCGAGCACTTCGGCAAAGACCCGTACACTGCGCTGAATCCGGATGAAGTCGTCGCGCTGGGTGCGGCGATCCAGGCCGCGATTCTGGCCGGCGCCCATCCGGACATGCTGCTGCTGGACGTGACGCCGCTCTCGCTCGGCATCGAGACCATGGGTGGCGCGGTCAGCAAGCTGATCCTGCGGAACACAACCATCCCTTGCCGTGCCACCGAGATGTTTACAACTTTTGTGGATGGACAAACCGCCATCAAGCTGAATGTCTTACAGGGCGAACGCGAACTGGCGGCCGACTGCCGCAGCCTGGGCGATTTTGAGCTGCGCGACCTGCCGCCCATGCCGGCCGGCATCCCGAAAATCGAGGTCGAATTCCTGCTGGACGCCAACGGCATTCTGAACGTCTCGGCCAAGGAGCAGCGCAGCGGCAAGAAAGCCAGCATTCAGATCATCCCGAACCGCGGCCTGACGCGGGCCGAAGTCGAACGCATGACGCGTGAGAGCATCGCCCACGCCCAGGAAGACATCGACGCCCACCGCCGCATCGACCTGCTCAACCAGGTCGAATTCGACATCGCCAAGACTGAACAGATGCTGGCCCGCGTCGGCGATCAGCTCAACGAGGCCGAGCGGATCGCGATCGAAAAGCAAATCGCCGACCTGCGGCAATTCGCCAATGAGACTAAGGACCTCGACGAACTGCACCGCGCGTTGACCGCCTTCGGCCACAGTACTTTGCGGCTGGCCGAAATCGGCATTCGCGAGGCGCTGGTCGACCGGAGTCCCGGCAGCGCGGACCGCGGCTCGGACGACACGAACGCCGGCTGAAAAGTAGCTACTTCCAGATGAAGGTGCATTCGTGTTCCGCATTACATTCATCGACCCGGACAAGCACGAGCACGTGGTCGCGGTAGAGAGCCCTGGCGCCCCACACAGCGGCTACGGCCTGCCCGGCAGCCTGCTCGACATCGCCCTGGCCCATGGAGTGGACATCGACCACGCCTGCGGCGGCGCCTGCGCCTGCTCGACTTGCCACGTCATCATTCGCCAAGGCTACGGGGCCTGCAAACCGGCCGAAGAGGACGAGGAAGATCAACTCGACCAAGCCTACGGCCTGACCACACGCTCGCGTCTTGCTTGCCAATGCGTGCCGGACGGCAGCGCCGACCTGGTCGTCGAGATCCCACGCTGGAACCGCAACCTGGTCCGCGAATAGCGCCACTGATTAAGCTGCGGCGCTTATGTGAGATTCCCGGCGGCATTCGCCGGCGACACGCCCCGGCTCTGCTCTTTCGCGACGACACGCCATTCTGGCTCCCTTCACAGCAGAGAGAACATCTCGATCCCATGATCCCTGGGTCCCTTGATCCTGGCCCGCCCGACTGCGGATAATGTGCGCGGTTCAGTAACGGTGCGGTCGTGCTGAAGCGGCATAGCCAACTAATACTCGCGCTCTTGATCGTGGCGGATGCCGCGGCGATCGCCGTCGCTTGGCTGCTCAGTTATTGGCTGCGCTTCAACTACCTGCCGGTCGGTCCCGACAAAGCCATTCCCAGCCTGATGGACAAGTTCCTGCCCATGCTCGGGCCCGTCATCCTGGCTCACCTGATCGTCTTCGCACGCGTACACCTGTACCGCCCGCGACGCAGCGATCGCCCCTTCCGCGAAACGCGCGACATCATCAAGGCCTTTTGCGTCGCGATCGTCATCGTCATCGTCATCGACTACCTCATGCCCGAGAGCCACAAAATCTCCCGCGGCTTCGTCGCCACCTACGCGATCGTCGGAACGGCCTGCTTCGCCCTTTTCCGCGGAACCCTGCGCCTCACGCTGCAGGCCCTGCGCCGCCGCGGTTACAACCAGCGCTCGGCCGCCATCGTCGGTAGCGGCCGCAACGCACAGCGGCTTTTTCTGGCCCTGGAAAAGCACAATTGGACCGGGCTGCGGGTCGTGTATTTCGTTGACGAGCGACCAGCCGAGCGGTTAGGGACACTGCGCGGCGTTCCCGTGCGCGGCCCGCTTTCGGAACTGGCGCGCATCGTCGAGCAATATCCTGTCGATTCGATTTTCATCGCGCTGCAGGCGGACCAGGCGGACAAGGTCGATCAGCTCGTCCGCCAGCTCGGCACGTCGATGGCGGACATTCGAATTGTGCCCGAGTTCAACCCCTACCTCGCGATGCGTCCGGCCGTCAGCAACCTGGATGGCATTCCGATTCTGTCGTTGCGCGAGTCGCCGCTTTATGGCTCGAACGCCCTTGTCAAACGCGTCTTCGACCTGGTTATCGGCGCCATCTGCCTGGCCATTGCGGCCGTCCCGATGGGAATCATCGCGCTGGCCGTCAAACTGACCAGCCCTGGGCCGGTGCTGTACAAGCAGCGGCGTATGGGCTTGGACGGCCACGAGTTCACGATGCTGAAGTTCCGCACCATGCGGCCGGACGCGGAGGCGGAAACCGGCCCGGTCTGGGCGGACCGCGACGACGCCCGGCGCACGCCTTTGGGCAGCTTTCTGCGGCGTACGAGCCTGGACGAGCTGCCGCAGTTGTTCAATGTCCTGATCGGCGACATGTCGCTGGTCGGCCCGCGACCGGAACGGCCGGAGTTCATCAGTCAATTCCGTCAGCAGATCCCGCGCTACATGCTGCGGCACAAGATGAAGGCGGGGATGACCGGCTATGCCCAGGTGAAGGGGCTGCGCGGCAACACATCATTGAAGAAGCGCATCCAGCACGACGTGCATTACATCAATAACTGGAGCCTGGGCCTGGACCTAAAGATTCTGGCCCAAACGGTCGGCGGCGTCTGGTTCAGCCGACACGAAACCTGAACTCAGGGCCCGCGTCGGTACCGAAGCGCGGATTTCCCAAACGGGTATAGAGGGCCGAGTAAAAGAAAGCGCGCCGAGCCGTTCCCCCCGGGGGACGGCCCGGTCGCGCTCGTGACAGTCGCCGCCTGTGGCCGGGAGAGAGGCGACCATCGTGTTCCAACCTATAGAACGTAAACTGCGCGCGTTTCTTACAAAGAAATGGGCGAGAATTTTTGCCGGCTTTAGCGCCAAAGCCGCAAGTCATTTCTATACAAGAAGATATGGCCCATCGCTTGCTAAAAATTTTTTTGGTGCCGCCTGATGGGTACATCCGCCGCGCATAACCTGGCCTGCCGCCAATCTGCTACGACTTCCGGCACCGTGTAGGGTGCGTCCCCCAATGGATGGCAACGCTGCTTCTTGCAGTCACGTGCGGGCGATTGCTTGTAATAGCTTTCCGGTCTGCTACAGAACTGCATGCGGCCGGCGGAGGGCGCATCCCGATAGGCATGCCCGCGCTTAGCGCTTGGGCATGGCACCCGGCGCT
>JAAYXS010000099.1 GCA_012515775.1 Phycisphaerae bacterium | reverse complement strand
GGTGAGGAGAAGCTGGCCCGCATCGCGGGGCTGCTGCGGCAGTACGGCGCGGCGGTCGTCGCCCTGACGATCGACGAAGACCCGCAACAGGCCATGGCCAAGACCGCGGCCCGCAAGCTCGAAGTTGCACTCCGCATCCACGAACTCCTAACCCGCAAATACGGGATCCGTGAAGAGGACATCCTCTTCGACTGTCTCACCTTCCCCATCACCACGGGAAACGCCGCCGACCGCCGGCTGGCCCTGGAGACGCTTGACGGCGTGGCGGCTATTAGACGGGCGCTGCCGAATTGCCAGCTCAGCCTGGGAATCAGCAATGTCAGTTTCGGCCTGTCTCCGGCGGCGCGGATTGTCCTGAATTCAGTCTTCCTGTCCGAGGCCAGGGCGCGCGGGCTGACGGCGGCCATCGTGCACGCCGGCGGGATTTTGCCGCAGAACCAGATCGGGCCGGAGCGTTGGCAGGCCGCGTTGGACCTGATTTACGACCGCTCGCAGGATGGCGCCGCGCCGCTGGAACGCTTCATCAGCCTCTTCGCCGATGGCGAGCAGCTCGCTCAGACGGTCAGGATCTCCGAGTTGCCGCTGGAAGAGCGCATCAAGCAAAGGATCATCGAGGGCGACCGGCTGGGAATGGAGGACGACCTGAATCAAGCGCTGCGGCGCTTTTCGGCGATCGACATCATCAACAACCTGCTGCTGGAAGGCATGAAGACCGTCGGCGAGCTATTCGGCAGCGGCCAGATGCAGTTGCCCTTCGTACTCAAGAGCGCCGAGGCGATGAAGGCGGCCGTCAGTCACCTCGAACCCCACTTGGAGAAATCTGACAGCGCGCAGCGCGGCAGCATCATTCTGGCCACGGTGCGCGGCGACGTGCACGACATCGGCAAAAACCTGGTCGACATCATTCTCAGCAACAACGGCTACGCGGTCCACAATCTCGGCATTAAGCAGCCCATCAACCAGGTCATCGAAGCCTGGCAGAAGCACGGCGCCAATGCGATCGGGCTTAGCGGGCTGCTGGTGAAATCCACGCTCGTCATGCGCGACGATCTGGAAGTCCTGAACGAGCACGGTATCACGGTTCCGGTGATCCTTGGTGGGGCCGCGCTGCATCGGCGCTACGTGGAGGATGAGCTGCGAAAGATATATCGCGGGCCGCTCTATTATGCCCGCGACGCGTTCGAAGGCCTGACGATCATGCGCGAGTTGACCGAGGCGAGCGGCCCCGAGGAGCTGTCAGGCGCGGGCGTAGATTTGGAGAACGACGGCGATGGGGCGGACGCCCGCCCTGTTCCTCAGTTGCTCTCGGCCAAACCCGGATGTGGAACGGCGCAGGCCACGCGGGAGGCCGAAAGTGAGGCCGGCGTTGCACCGCTCGAATACACGTGCCCCGTTCCTCAACCGCCGTTCTGGGGTGACCGCGTGCTGGCCGACATTCCTCTGGCGGCCGTCTTGCCTTACGTCAATGAGGTCGCGCTCTTTCAGGCTCAGTGGCAATTCCGCAAACGCCGCCGCAGCGCCGCGGAGTTCGCGCAGTACTTGGACGAACTGGTGCGGCCGATTTATCGCGAACTCATTGCGCGCTGCGAGCGTGAAAACATTATCCAGCCGCAGGTGGTTTACGGTTATTGGCCGTGCAATTCGGCTGGAAACGACTTGATTGTCTACGCCCCGCCGCCGCGGGCCGATGCTGCGCCGCGCGAGCACGGCCCGGAACTACTGCGCTTCAGCTTTCCGCGGCAGCGTGAGGCGCCGCACCGCTGCCTGGCCGACTATTGGCGTCCGGTCAGCGACGGCGTCACCGACGTGGTCGCGTTCACTCTGGTTACCGTTGGGCCGCGCGCCTCGGAAGCCGCCGCGGACCTGTTTCGAGCGGGACGCTATCAGGATTATCTGTTTTTACATGGTCTGGGAGTCGAGGCGGCCGAGGCCCTGGCGGAGTACGCGCACCGGCAAGTGCGGCTTGAACTGGGCGTAGCCGATCACGACGCGCAGGACGTCCGGGCGTTGTTCCGCAAGAGCTATCAGGGCTGTCGCTACAGCTTCGGCTATCCGGCCTGCCCGGCCCTGGAGGATCAGGAATTGCTTATGAAGCTGCTGCGGCCGGAGCGCATCGGCGTAACTCTTTCCGAGCGATTTCAACTGGAACCCGAGCAATCCACCAGCGCGGTGATTTCTTATCACCCGGAGGCACGCTACTTCAACGTGCGTTGATCAAGCTCGTTCCTGAACATCGCGCGGCTGATGTTGTCGTTGAAAGATTTAACCTTGCGGACAAATTCGCCGCTTTTCTCCAAATTCGACGGTCTGTCATGTGGCGTTAAGTTCGCCGGGCCACTTTGCCTTCTTAGCGCTGGCGCGCTTGCGTTTAGGCGAGGAGTGGCAAAATGGCCCTGTTTAGACAACCGCTCAAGTCGGCTAGCCGGGTCGGCGGCCGAATCTCCAGTTCGCTTCAAGGCCAAGTTAAGAATGTGGGCGAAGCGCTTCGCAGCCTGCGGCCCACGGCGCGTTCGGCGGCGTGGCTGCGCCTGCGGCGGCAACCGACTGCGGCCGAGCGGGTTCAGGACGTGGGACAGCGTCTACTGTCTTCGCCGACGTTTCGGGTTCTGGCGGCGGCAGGCGCGGCTTACGGCATCTACAAACTGGTTCAGAAGCTGCGTGAAGAGAGCATACGCGGCCAGGTGGTGCTGATTACCGGGGGGTCACGCGGGCTGGGGTTCTTGCTGGCGCGCGAGTTTGCGCGCGAAGGCTGCCGGGTTGCGATCTGCGCCCGGGATGAAGATGAACTGGCCGACGCCGCGCGGGAACTGCGCCGGCAGGGCGCCGATGTATGCGCCCTGCGCTGCGACGTGGCCGAGCGGCGCCAGGTACTGAGCCTGATTGCAGAAGTAACCGCGCGCTTCGGCCAGATCGATATACTGGTGAACAACGCCGGCGTGATGCACGTCATGCCGCTGGCGGCCGCAACCGAGGCCGACTTCGAGCGGGCGCTCGACACCATGTTCTGGGGCACGCTCTATACGTCCTTGGCGGCGGCGCGGCACATGCGTCCGCGGCGCACTGGGCGCATAGTGAACATCACCTCGATTGGCGGCTTCGTGAGCGTGCCGCACATGGTGCCGTATAGCTCCGCCAAGTTCGCGGCGGTCGGTTTGTCGCAAGGTCTGCACGCCGAATTGGCCCGCGACGGCATTTCGGTGACGACGATAGTTCCCGGCCTGATGCGCGTCGGCTCGCACCTGAACGCCTGGTTTCGCGGCGACCAGAAGAAGGAATTTGCGTGGTTTTCGACTGCGGCCAGTGTGCCCCTATTGACCATAAGTGCGGAGCGCGCTGCGCGACAGATCGTGGTTGCCACTAAACGCCGTGAGGCCTTGCGCATACTCGGGTTGCCGGCCAATATCCTGGAGCGCTTCCATGGCCTGTTCCCCGGGCTGACAAACCGCATTATGGCCTTGGTCAATTACAGTCTGCCCGCCATGTCGCGCACCGGCACGACCAGCGATGCACGCGGCATTGACCTCGAGCCGGAACTGCGCTCGCGCCTGCGCGAGCTCATTACAAAACCGGGGCGTGTAGCGGCGCAATACACGCATGAAATGCGTTAGCGACCGGTTCTGTCGAGCAGAGCCGGTTCGTGTTGGGCCGGAGCTGTCGACAGTGCTTCGGTCGGGGCACTGTGGTAAGTACTTTAG
>JAAYXS010000688.1 GCA_012515775.1 Phycisphaerae bacterium | reverse complement strand
CTCTGCGCCGACTGGCGTACTTCCCCATGCATTAGAAATTCGAAGAATTTAATTTACCGAAGGCGAGGCGAATAATCCAGACCGGGCGTTCGCGAGTTGGCGAGCACACGATGCACACGAGCGACGCAGGGCGATCCAGGCGAGCGCTCCGCGACAACCTTCCTTGCCGGAACGCTTCTGGCAACTGGCGGGGCGCGCATTTGGCACATGTGCTCTCGCGCCGACACGCGTGTCTGCTCCCCAGTCTCGCGCGCGGCTTGCTCCCGAACCGTCGGCCGGGCGTAAGGAGCGTTTCGAAGATACCATCATAGTTCGAGCTGTACCCGGAGATTGCCGTGAGTCAGCAACAGTTGGTAACAGCGCAGTGCGGACTGAGAAGCTCCCTTTGCGGCGTGCGCAACCAGTGGCCGGTGGAGGTCAACTCGTGAGAGATCCCGTTTGCGGCATGGAGGTCGACCCGGCGGCGGCGGCGAATCGTTACGAGTTCGAGGGCCGGACTTACTACTTCTGCTGCCGGCATTGCCTGGAGGCTTTTCGCCGCGATCCGCGCCGGTTCATTTCCGAGCAGCCTGCGCCGACGGGGACGGGACGGGTCGCGCTGCCCGTTCAGCACGGAGCCCCACAGGCCGACCAGCCGCGGTCACGCGAAGGCGAGGCTGCGACCGGGCCGCGACGCACGGCCGGGGGTACGGCCGAGTCGCAACCGAAGGGCGAGGCGCCGGCTGAGCCGCATGCGGAGCACCGGCCCGCGGAAATAGGCCCCTATACCTGCCCCATGCACCCCGAAGTCCGCCAGGCGAAGCCCGGTGCGTGCCCGAAATGCGGCATGGCGCTGGAGCGTCTGACGCCGGCTGCGGCGCATGCCCAGGTTCAGTACACCTGCCCGATGCACCCGCAAGTCATCAGCGATCGCCCCGGGAGTTGCCCGATCTGCGGCATGGCCCTTGAGCCGCTCACGGTGACTGCGGAAGAAGAGGAAGACCCGGAGCTGCGCGACATGACGCGGCGGTTCTGGATTAGCTTGGTGCTGACGGCGCCGCTCGTCGTCATTGCCATGGGACATGCAATTCCGGGTTTGGGACATTGGCTGAGCCCGGCGCTGCGCGGATGGATCGAGCTGGCGCTGGCCACACCCGTCGTCATGTGGTGCGGCTGGCCGTTGCTGGTGCGCGGCTGGCAATCGGTGGTAAACCGCAGCCTAAATATGTTTACGCTGATTGCGATGGGCGTCGGCGTGGCCTGGGGGTATAGCCTGATAGCCGTCGTAGCTCCGGGCATATTCCCGGCATCCTTCCGCGACGAAAGCGGAGCGGTCGGCGTTTATTTTGAGGCGGCCGCGGTCATTACATCCCTGGTGCTGCTCGGGCAAATGCTAGAGTTGCGGGCGCGTCGCAGTACCAGCGGGGCGATCCGGGCGCTGCTGGGCATGGCGGCCACAACCGCCCGACGATTACGCGACGACGGCGGGGAAGAGGACATCCCGCTTCAGGAAGTGCATATCGGCGACCGGCTGCGCGTTCGGCCGGGCGAGAAGGTGCCGGTGGACGGGACGGTGTTGGAGGGGCGCAGCGCCGTCGATGAGTCAATGATCACCGGAGAGGCGATTCCGGTTGAGAAGCAGCCGGGCGACAAGGTAATCGGCAGCACGGTGAACGCGACCGGCAGCTTCATCATGCGGGCCGAACGGGTGGGTAGCGACACGCTGCTGGCGCGCATCGTACAGATGGTGGGCGAGGCGCAGCGCAGCCGGGCCCCGATTCAGCGCTTGGCCGACAAGGTGGCGGGCTGGTTCGTGCCGGCGGTGATCCTGGCGGCGATCG
>JAAYXS010000687.1 GCA_012515775.1 Phycisphaerae bacterium | reverse complement strand
TGAAGGTGCGGCGGCTGATCAAACAGGATTTCGACCGTGCGTTCGAGCAGGCCGACGTGCTGGCTGGCCCGACTTCGCCGACGCCCGCCTTCCGCCTGGGAGAGAAGGCCAGCGATCCGCTGGCGATGTACCTGGCGGATGTGTATACCATCTCGGTCAATCTGGGTGGTCTGCCGGCACTTTCGATTCCCTGCGGTTTCAGCGCCGCCGGTCTACCGATCGGGCTGCAGTTGATCGGCCCGCTCTTTGGAGAAGCCCGGCTGCTGCAGGCGGCCCGGTTATACGAACGCGAAACCGACTGGCACACGCGCGAACCGCCTCGGTGAGGCGATGTACGAACCGCAACCCGATTCGCGGCTGACGCACGACCCGGAACCCGCACAGGAAGGTCCCGAAGCGCGGGTGCCATGCCCAAGCTCTAAGCGCGGGCATGCCCCGGCCGCCCCCCCCGACGCTTGCGACCAGGCACACGAAGATTACGAAGCGTGCCAAGAACTCCCGGCACCTGTTTCAGATGGGGCTTCGCCGCAGTCAGACGCCGGCGCGCCAGGACTCGAGGACGCCGCCATCTGCGGCATCATCATACTGCTGGCCTTCGTCCTGCGCTTTATCTACATCCTGCAATGGCAACGCAATCCAGGCTTCGCGCACCCGGGCATGGACGAGCTCTACCACGACCAGTGGGCGCAAGCCATTGCGGCCGGGAAGACGTTCCTGGAAGGGCCATACTTCCGCGCCCCGCTCTATCCCGCTTTCCTGGGCTTCATATACAAGCTGTTCGGGCACAATTACCTGGCGCCACGCATCGTGCAGGCCGTGCTGGACTCACTCAGTTGCGGACTGCTCTTTATTGCCGGCCGGCAGGTGTTCAGCCGACAGGTGGCCGCGGTGGCCGGTTTTGCGGCCGCGAGTTACTGGATGCTGATTTTCTTCACCGGCGAGCTGCTGATCGCGCCTTTGCTCGTATTCCTCGATCTGCTGCTGATAATTCTGCTGCTGCGGGCCGGCAAGAAGCCCGGAGCGCTGCTCTATGGACTGGCGGGCGTGGTAATGGGCCTCTCGGCAATCGCGCGGCCCAACATCCTGCTCTTCGCGCCGGCGGTTGTCTTGTGGATGCTCGTCCGACACTGGCGCGAGCTGCGGCGCGGCCTGGTCTACATTGCCTGCGTCACGGCCGGTTGTCTGCTGCCGATCCTGCCGGTCACGATTCGCAATTATGTGGTCGGAAACGATCGCGCGCTGATCGCCTCACAGGGCGGCGTGAACTTCTATATCGGGAACAACCCCTGGTCGGACGGACGCACCGCCATCGTACCCGGCACACCCGGCGGCTGGTGGGAAGGCTACTACGCCTCGATCGCGCTGGCCGAGGAGGCAGAGGGGCGCAAGCTCAAGCCCTCCGAAGTGTCGAGCTATTACTACCGCAAGGGCTGGGAGTTCATTACACAGCAGCCGGCCAAGGCGCTTTCGCTGCTGGCACTGAAGCTCAGCTTGTTCTGGAGCAGTTGGGAAATTCCCAACGATAAGGGCGTCTACTTCTGGACGGAGCGCTTCACCCCGATTGTCAAACTGCTGCCGCTGGGATTTGGTGTTGTCGGTCCTCTGGGCATGCTCGGGCTGTTCCTGAGCCGGCGGCGCGGGCGAGAGTTATTCCCGCTGTGGGGCTTTATCCTGGTCTATTCGGCCAGCATCGTGGTGTTCTTCTGCAACACGCGCTATCGCATGCCGATCATTCCGCCCCTGATCCTCCTGGGGACCTGGGCGGTCTATCAGACCGTGCGGGCCGTGAAGCAGCAGCGCTGGCGGACGGTCGGCGCCAGCGCTGCCGTCCTGGCTGTCGCCGGCGTATTCGTGAACGTGACCCCGGGTTCCGAAAACTTCCGCACCGATGCCGACGACTGGTTCTTCCTGGCACAGTTGTACGAGTCCCAGGGCCACGGCACGCCCGCACTCCGTTGTTACGAACAATCTTTGCAGGTCCGCCCGGACTTCCTGATGGCCCGGCTGCGCTATGGCAAACTGCTGATCAGGGCACAACGGCCGACCGAGGCGATCGCGCAGTTCCGTCAGGCGCTGGCGGCGCCCCCGCGACTGGCAACTAACGAAAGTCAGGCTACTCTGGCCGAAGCGCACGCCCTGCTGGGCGCCGCCCTGGCCGAAACCGGCGCTTTCGCCGAGGCCGCCGCCGAATTCCAGGCCGCCATTCCCGCTCTCCCGCCGGCCAAGTCGATTCGCGCACAGGTCAGCTTGGGCAGAGCCTTGGCCGCGCTTGGCCGCAATGCAGAAGCGATCGACGTTTTCAAGCAAGTGCTGCAAGTCGATCCCGGCAACGAGCGGGCCGCCAGTGAGCTGCGCAAGCTTGGCATCGCACCGTAACAGTCCCTGGGTCCAGCCACGTTCATCATTAATTTGCCGCGCTGCGGCAGCGGCCATCGCGCTCTGCACCAGGTTATGAACGAGCGCGAAGACCAGGATTTCCTTCTCCACGCCCTCCGGCGTTATGGGAAATAGACCGTGGCCTCCATCGCTCTGAGCCGAAGGTGCGCGTAGCCCGCTCGCTCCGCCGCCGCGCGCAGTGCGGCATCGGGCGTCTTGGGGAAGTCGACCAAAATCGCGGCCGGTGAACGACGCGCCAGCAGCTCAGACACGCCGGCCGGTCCTACTCCACGCAACAGCCGCCGCTGGTCTGGCGTTAGGCGGTCATACACACGGTACGCGAATACGCCCGTTGCCATCTCGGGGTAGATCACAAGGCCGCCCTCGAGTGCGACTAGGGGTGCCAGCGTCGCCACGAGCGGGCGCCCCCCATGCGACAGTCGCGCTGAATCGGGACGGTCGACCGAACTCTTCGGACCTGCTTCATTCTCACTCATAAGTTCCGCAAGCTCGCGGCCGGCCGCCGCAATGCGTAGCGGAATCCACGCCTGTGGTGAAGGCAAGTACCGCACGTATCGAACGGTCGTCGCGAAGCCGATCACCAAACTGACGACCGCCAGCCCGGCCGCGATGCGCTGCCCGGCGCGGTGACGCAGGTATGGCCCCGTCAGCGCCGCGGCCCAGATTGCCGCAAACGGAACGAGGCTTGCAAGATAATCGCGCTGCATCGGTGTCGGACCGAATGCAGCCAGGAACGTCGCTACTGTTACGAGCCCCGCCAGCCACCGCGCGCCTGCACGGCTCGCCGGATGCCCCGACCGGGGCTCTCTGCCGGCAGACCTTCGCCGAAGATGATGGACCACCGCCGCGGCCACGAGTCCGCCCAAGAGCACTATACCAGAACCCTTGAGGAGATACTCGGCGGAATAAACGACCTTGCCCGTCATCTCGATTGCGCGGGCGTCGCCCTCATCGGCCCGGACCGCAGCGTTGACGCGGTGGAACGTGAAGTTGTTGAAGACAGTGACGTCTATGCCGCTGCTGGCCGCAATCAACACTGCCGGCGCGAGACCGGTCGACAGGCCGAACGCCCCGACGACGCACCTGGGCAACCAGCGTCGCTGCTGGCCGCATCGCGTTACGTCGGTTGTAAGCCAAGCCGATCAGCAGGGCTGCTGCGGGCGGCGCAGCGAGCAGCTTGAAGCCGACAGCCAGGCCCGCTGCCAACCCGGCTGAAAAGCACCAAATGGTTGGGCGCCGTGCCTCGAGGGCGCGCAGCGCGAACCACGTGGCGACGACCAATAGCGAGGTACTGACCAGGTGGTTGCGAGCGTACGGCGCGATGAAGAGGGTCAGGTGGTGCGTACCGACGAGCACGAAGGCCGCGGCCGAGACGACTCCGCCAACGCCCAGCCGGCGCGCGAGAGCGCCGACGGCGACCAGCATAGTCACGAGAAAGATGAGGGAAATGAGCCGAGCCCGGAGCAGCAGTAGGCCGTCCCCGCCGATAGAGAAGGCTTTAGCGTACACGTACGGCAGCTATGGCATCTGGAAGTAGGCAAAGTCGGCGTACAGGCGCTGCGTTTTGACGAGTACGCCGGCCGCGAGATACATGTGCTCATCGCGACTTAGCGGGGCTGTCAGCACCAGGGCGCTTAACAACAGAAGTACGAATCCCTGTGCGAAGCGCGCAAGCGGAAGGAGGGTCGCTTTCCGTTGGCTCCCAAGCGACGTCATCAACATGGGTTGAGGAATGGGATAGTCCTCCGGGCATCGTTCCGAGCCGCCCGATCCAATCGTCGGTACCCGGTAATCGACCTGGCACTACGTGTCAATAGTGGCCGCCACGCTCGCGCTCCCCGGCCCGACTTGGCCGCGCGAGTTGACCCAGCGCAGCATGTAGTGCGCCGGCTTGCTACCCTGCATGCCGGCGTAATCGCGCGTGCAGGGCGCCCTTGTATCGACGGCGAGAAATGTCACTTCACCGAGTACAATTAGGGACAGTCACGGTGACTGTCCCTGATTATGCAAGCCGGTTGGTTGCGCAGCGTGCTCGCTAGCCGGGAGCGCGGGGGGCGGCTCGGCTGGGAGTTCGCCCTCCTGCGTGCTTATTATGCCTCGCTACGGACGCCGGTTACGCACCACTACTCGCGCTCGTGAACGACCAGCCACATCGGAAAGACCATGTCCGCGTCGGACAAGACGATGTCCGGCGATTGGCCGCTC
>JAAYXS010000686.1 GCA_012515775.1 Phycisphaerae bacterium | reverse complement strand
TATGCGTCAGGTGCCGTGTTCGAATGGTGCTGCGCTTCAGATCTCGAATCCTGCTCGCGGCGGCGGGTAAGGGCAACGTTTCAACATATCACCACTTTGTTCGCCACTGTGCCCGGTTATTTACCGCTGTGCCCGGAGACGACTCCATAGCTCCGGGCCACTTGACAAACGTCTGATAACTTTCTGGAAAGATTGAATTTTACTGTTTTAGCGCTCAAACTGCCGTCGCAGTGAATATAGTTAAAGTTTAACGTCCCTTTTTCTGGCAATTTGTTAAAGTACCTGCCCCCGTTAGTTCGATAAATACAGCATCCGCGTCCTACTTAGTTCTTAAGGATGTCTCGCGGGATCGCAGGAATTTCGTCGTCAGCCCCCGCGAGAAGAAACGAGTAAGGAGAGTGGCGAAGATGCCCGCCAAAACCGCGAAAACGGCCAAAGCCAGGCCCGGCAACAAGGATGTCGCCCGAGTCTGGCGCGATTACCAGCGCACACGCTCGACGGAGCATCGCAATCAACTCGTTGAGTACTACATGCCGCTGGTGCACAAATTAGCCGAGATCATCGCCCGCCGGCTCTGGCCTCGAGTCACCGCCGACGAACTCGCCAGTGCTGGGTACGATGGCCTGATAGGAGCGGTGACCTCCTTCGATCCGAAGCGCGGCGTCAAATTCGAAACCTTCTGTCGCCAACGCATTCTCGGCGCCATCCGCGACTGGCAACGCGAAATCGACCCCCTCGGACGCTCCGGCCGTAACTTCGAACGGGCCGTGACGGCTGCCGAGGATCATTTGCAGGCGCGCACCGGCCGCGTCCCCAATTCGGACGAGTTGGCACGCCATATGGGCCTGCCGCTGAGCCGCTTTATCAAAATGAAGAACACGGTTCTAGCCTCGCATTGCGTCCCGCTTGAGTCCGGCAGCGATCGTAGCGACGACCCGCGCGCCAGCGCATTAGTCCCGGTCGATCCAGGCCCGAGCCCGGTCCATCACACCGAGCGCGAGCTAATTCGCGAGCACATCACGCGCGGCCTCAAGGAACAGGATCGCCTGATTCTGACGCTTTACTATTACGAAAAGCTGACGATGGCCGCCATCGGCACCGTCCTGGGCGTGAGTGAGTCGCGCGTCTGCCAGCGCCACGCGGAAATAATGGAACAACTGCGCGCCCGGTTCGTGGACTCGGCCTGCGACCTGGTGGCCTAACGGCTCCTGGTTTATTCCCGCTATCAATCTCTCCCAATGAACTGGCGCGGTCGACGCGACCTCCGCTAGCATCGCAGCCCCCAGCGGCAAGACTTCTTCGTCGATGTCGAACTGGGGGTGATGCTGGGGCAACACGTGAATCCCGAAAACGGCGGCCACGCCGTCCAGGCCGCCGCCCGCGATCATCGCCTCCCCACTGCCTCCGTATTCCTCTGCAAGGCTGAAAAATGAGGCCGATCGGGTGCGGCAGTCCCGCTTGACAATTTTTCAGCAAGCGGGCCGCCCCGGCCAGCATGGCACGTGCGCGTCATGCCCGGAGGCGTGCATTACGCCCGGGATTGCTGGAGGCGAATGACAGGCCGGTAGCCTCCACCGGTAGGGCGTCCATGGCGGCGCGTATCGCGACGGCCGGTCCGGTCCGCCCTCCAGGTCTGTGACGAGCCCAAAAGTGCCGCCGATGCCGCGCTGCCGTTGAGGCCCAATGCCTGCATTTGGTCCGCCAAGTAGTCCACAGTGAGCCGTTCCTGGACGCTAAGTTCCGGATTAGCATGAAGATAGCGGCGCCAGCGGCGTAGTTCGCCCATCATAAATCTGGACGAGTCGCTCAAGCCATGCGGCACGCTTAATGCCTCGCTCGCCTCTGTAATCTCGCTGAACCAACGGCGTGACAAACCCGTTTACCGTTAGCAGGCGGCTTGGGATAATATCAAAAGGACGAGCCTATACCGGGGCGACCGCGAGGACCGGCGCGATGTGGATCTTCGAAACGTTTTGCGACGAGTTCTGCGTCGCCACGCGACTCTATCTCAAGCTCGACCTAGCGCCGTCGCGTGAAACACTGCTGCACTTCTGCGAGCAGATACGGCGTGCCTTTCCCAGCATGACCCGCTTTCGCCGCCGCGCTGACGGGGCAGTCGTCCTGGATGAGGAAGAGCGCGAGCAATCCGGCCGGCGTTACCTTCGCATCGGTACCAACGCCCTTCGCTTCGGACAGTTCGGCCCCCCGGCCCGGGAGGCGGTAGCGCAGTTCGGGCGAGTAGTTTTCACCCAGGCCCCGGTACAACTCAGCCTCAGCGACCTCGACTACCAGAATATGGAAGTCTTGTACGCGTTCGATCTGGAATACGCAGGCAACCATGACGAACTGGTCGCGGAAACGTTGCTGGGCGACAACCCGCTCATGGCCGCCGTCAGGGGGGGCGAGCGGCGGATCATTGAGTGCCAGCCGTGTATCGGAGTGGCGCTGGGGTCCGAGGACCTGAGCACGCACGCATACATCGACGTCCGCGGACGGACTTCGATGTTTGAAATTCGCTCAGGCGAATATGAGCCGCAGCCCTTGACCGTCTACCTGACCCTGCGGCGCGATCTCCGCACCGCGCCGTCCGACTTGCTGCGAACGCACCAGGAATTGCTGGAACTCGGGGAGGAATACGCCGCCAGCCGCGTGATTCCGCACGTGGTTCGGCCGCTGCGAGAAGCTATCGCCAGTCGAAGATAATTCAAAATCAGTGGTTAAGGGATCGGAACCGCGGCTGTATCATGGGCGCAAGAAGCGCCACGTCGTCCGCGGCAGCCGCGCGGAACGCCCGTAGCGTGAGGGATAGATGACAGCTTCGCAACGGGAAGGAACCGTCTTCGCCCAGGCCGCCCGCCGGCGCAGGATACGTCTGATCAACCCGAATTCGCCGCTCTCGAACATCACTATGCCGAAGATCATTCGGCAGATGACGTTCAATCGCCGCGCCCTATTCGCACCTACGGGCTTGACGATCTGCGCGGCGGTCGTCCCACGGCACTGGCATGTCGAGTTGATCGACGAATGCGTGCTCGAACAGCCGCATCAACCGCGGGCAGACGTGGACATGGTCGGCATTTCGGCCATGACGCCGCAAGCTCCGCGGGGATACGAGTTGGCGGACGCGTATCGGCGGCTGGGTGTGACGGTCGTCATGGGTGGGATTCACCCGAGTGCGATGCCGAGCGAGGCGCTGCAACATTGTGACGTGGTGTGCCAGGGCGATGCCGAGTCAACTTTGCCGCATGTGATTCGCGATTGGGAGGAGGCGGCCGATCGGGGGGTGGACCCGCGGCAGGGCATGCGGCGCATTTATGACTGGGCGATGTTCGAAACGGCGCCGATCGCCACGCCACGTAAAGACATCTACAACCCCGCCGACTACCTCGTCGCTAACCCGATCCAGACGACGCGCGGCTGTCCGCACAACTGCAACTTCTGTACGACGCCGGCCGTCTTCGGGCGCAAGTATCGCCAGCGCGAGATTGCGGACATCGTCGAGGAAATTCGGGCCGTCTGTGAGCGGCGGCGGCCGTGGTGCTTCATCCTCGCGGACGACAACTTCGGTGGAAACCACAAGTGGGCGATCGAGCTGTGCGAAGCGCTGCGGCCGTTGAAAGTGGCGTGGGCCACGCAGTGCGACATTCTGATCAGCCGCAATGACCGGCTCCTAACGACGATGCGTGAAAGCGGGTGCGTGGGGCTGATTTTGGGGTTGGAAAGCCCGAAGCAGGACACGCTGGCGGTGGCGGGCAAAAAATTCGTGCAGAGCGAGACCTACGCCGAGCGCATCCGCAAGATACAGAGTTTCGGGATCAGCCTGTGGGGGGCGTTTATCTTTGGCTTTGACACGGATACCTGGCAGGATTGCATGCGGGCGTGCCGGTTCGCGCAGCGCATGAACCTGGCCATGAGCTGTTACCCGATTTTGACGCCCTATCCTGGCACCGCTTTTTACGACCAGTTCGAGCGCGAGGGGCGGCTGCGGACGCGCGACTGGTTGCGTTATAACGGCGCGTCGGTCGTTTTCGAACCGAAGCAGATGAGCGCTAAGCAGCTACGGCACGCACAAATGGCGGCCTTCGCCGAGTTCTTTTCGCCGCGCTCGGCACTGCGGCGGCTGCAACTGTTCCCGCTCAAATCGCGGGCGTGGGTGGCGAACCTGGCCATCTGGAAAGGTATTCGTTACTACTACGCGCAAAAGGGCCGCCAGGTGCCGAGTTTCCGGGATTTCCTGGATCGGGACGCGCGGGCCTGGGATTATCCCGACGAACAATGGGCGAAAGCCTCTGCCGCGCCGGGCAGCAGGCGCGCTCTGCGGCTGCCGGCCGATCATGAAAGCACGGACGAGCAGGGGGGTGGGCCCGCCAGTCTCGAAGCGGTCGCATTAACAGCCGCGGCGGCGAGCAACCCTATCGTGCAGATGGCCGGGGCGTTTGCCCACGAAACCGGGAAGGTTGATTCGTAATGCACAAGAAACAGCGGACGCAAACCAAGCCGTGGCTCAAGAAGCGGGGGCCGCGCTGGTCGTTGATAGGGTTGATGGCGGTCGGGTTGCTCTTAGTAGTGGGACTAGGCACTTTGGCCGTGGCCACGATTGGGGGCAAAGGGGACCTGAACGCGGTGTTGCGCAAGGCGCAACTAGGGGCCATCCCGAGCGGCGCGACGGACTTACAGTATGCCGGCGTAGCGGACAGCACTTATTACCTCCGATTCAGCGCATCGCCTGAAGAAATCGAGCGTTTCATAGCGAATTCTCCGCAGCTAAAAGTACGTGCGCCGCAGTTGCTTGGGCCGGCGCAAATGTACTTGCCCGATTCGCAACGTGAAGCTCCGGGCGAAGGCAGGGCGGCTATCTACTACGCCGCGAACGAACGCATTCCATGGTTCGATCCACAGGTGCGCGAGAAGGGGCGCATGTACGCCATTGCGCCGGATCGCCATGCCAACTGGGCGGAAGTTGTAATAGACGACCAAAAGAACACGGTTTACATTCGGGTAAGGCAGAGGTAGCGCGGGACACCTGGGTTCGCAAAAGGACAAAGAAGGGGGCCGGGGTGCTGCGCGCGACGCCACAAGTTTGACCAGTTTTTCAGCACTCGCTCAATCGCCGATAGCTAGCATCAAGCACGTTGGTTTTATCCGAGATCAGCGAACAACGAGCCGGAAATCACGGGAGACATGTTATGGTGCATCGGCTGATACTACCGTTGCTTTCAGCGGCTGTGCTGCTTGGTGGGTTGACGTCCGCAACGGCTGAAGATCGTGGCCGGAACAAGAGCCAGGGCGCCGCCTTCCGAGGCGACGCGGCCTACTACCGCCAAGTGCAGTCGGGTCGCGACGGACAGCGCGGTTACACGTGGCGCGGTGGTAGTGACTGGGGCTGGCGTGACGGGCGCTACTATGGTGGCAGAAACTTCTCTTGGGGCTGGGCCGGACCGCGCTACTACTCCGGGCCGGTCCGCCATTATTCGTACTCCACGCCGTACTATCACGGCTACGTCTACCGGCCGCCTGTTTACTCCTACAGTTACAGTGCGCCCTATACGTACTACTACCGCCCCTATGCTTACACTTACAGCTACGTGCCATACAGGTATGCGGCCTACCCGGACACCGGGTTTGTTTACGGTTACGCGCCATATAGCTACGCGGCGTACCCGGGCGTTACCTTCCGTTTCGACTGGGACGACGACGACGACGGATACTGGAAGTGGGATAACGGCTGGGAGTGGGAGGATTGACGCAGGCGGCGGGCAGTTCTGGCAACCATCGCCCTCGGCCGCTCTGGCGGCGACCGAGGGCGAGTCGTTGTTACGAGGTCATGATCTTACGGAGTGGAGGTGTTCTGAACCGCGTTGTTCATGTTGAACACGCCGGTGAAGTCTAGATCAAATACGCCGGTGAAATTGAACGCCGGGGGCACCTGTGTTTGCCTGTTTGCGTTCACGATGAACGAGTTGAAATTCGGGACGAAGGCGGGGTTGAAATTGACTACAGCATTATTGACTACGGCATTCGTCACGCCATTAACGTTTACTACGTCTTCGCCGCGGGTGACAGGGAAGAGAGGGAAGAAGAATGGGTTAGTCAAAACGGGAACGTTCGCCCCGGGGACAAAAACGCCGAACGGAAGGACAACTCCATTGACGTTGCCTACCGTCACGGGCGTGAACGCTTGGGGTATACATGCCGCCAGACCGGCAGCAAGCGCCGCGAATACCAGCAGGGGTACAGTCTGCCGCATCATGCTCTTGCTCCACATACACCGTCGTCGAGGCGCCCTGAACTGATTGATTCTAATCGGCGGTGTCCTATTGGCAGGTGTACTGAAGCGGAATTCACGAATACGCGAGTCCGGACTGGCGGCTTGCAGATTCTGTAGGGGGCGGAGTTGTGGGCGCACGCGCCTCAGACGCGGAGGCTCATGGGCGGTTGTTACCGCTCAGCAATGCTCTCCGTGCTGCCAGACATTCAGCGCCCTTCAATGAGTTGCTCAGCCTCTTGCATGAGCTGCTTCAGTTCCGGAGCCTGGCTAAGGCCTGTTTCCGCTGCGCGTTGCCGGGCGCGCTGAAGTTCCGCCCGGGCCGCCGACGAATCTCCCAGCCGGTTGTACGCCACGGCCAGAAAGGCATGGTCTACGGGATGCCAGTTATTGAGCTCACCGGCGTTCTTTAGCGCCTCCACAGCTTCTTCAAATTGGCCACAGCGGCAAAGGGCGATCCCGAGTGTGTTCAGCACCTGGCCGTCCCAGGGCGCGATCGTCCAGGCGCGCTGCGCCCAGCGGAGCGCCTGCTCGTATTGCTCGGCGGGCAGGTTTTCGCGCGACACAATGTCCCAGGCTCCGGCATTGAGCCAGGCCGGACGAGATGCGAAGTCAAGAAAGTGCCGCACCGCGACGTCATGCACGCGCTGCAGCCAGGGCGAACGCGAGCGCAGGTCCGCCAGGCGTTCTTGAGCCTTCTGCAGCGACGGCAGATTGATGCGAACCGCCTGATGTACCTCGCGGTAAGCGCGTGAATTGACGGCCCGCTCGCCCGCATATTGCCGGACTCGCTGCGGCGCTACGGCTTCCCAGAGCCAGACGACGTTGTCCGATCCGAGCGAGCCCGCGGAGGCCGAAGCCAGGCGTTCTCCATTTGAATCAAAGGCCAGCCCGCGGACGGAGCCCTTGTGCCCAAAAAGCGTCGCAACTTCAACCTGCGTCGTGAGGTCCCAGATTCTGATGGTCTGATCGCGCGAGCCGGAGGCCAGACGGGGCTCGGCCGGGTGAAAGGCTAAAGCGGATATCGCGTCGGTGTGCCCTTCGAGCGTTTGTTCGCACGTCATTCGAGGAAGGCCTGAGCCCCAGTCAACAGACCAGAGGCAGATCGGAAACGTGCCGGACTGCGGGTTGTGCGAAGCGGTGGCGACTTGCTTGCCGTCCACGTGAACCGCGAGCGCCGACACGTACCCGCTGGGGAGGCTCTGCGCTGCGGTCCACACCGCGCGGTTCTCCGCAATGTCCCAAATGCACAGTGTCCCCGTCCGCGCCGGGGCGCCCTCCGAATAACCACAGGCGGCCAGGATGAAGCCACCCTCCTCTGTCTGCCGCCCTGACGACGAATGTAAAGCAGAGCCTTGGATTTCTGGGCGCAGGAAAGCCAGACCCGAAACCGGCTGGTCGGCCAGTTTCATACGCTGGCCGGCGCCCGCGTCGAGGCCGCTTTCCGAAACCGGCCAGATTCGCAGTGTGCCGTGTTCGTCGCCGACGGCCAAGCGGTGCTTATCGGGGCTGATGGCGAGCGCGCAGACAGCGCCGGCGGCCTCGCCCGCGCCTGTGGCAACGTCGCTGATGCACTGCGGCTCGCGCGGGTCGCTGATGTCCCACAGGATCACGCGCCCGCCTTCCTTGCTCCCCACGCCGTACCCACTGGTGCCGACGGCCAACAGCGTCCGCGCGGGGAGCGTGCCCGTATTCCAGCAGAGAATGCCCGCCAGTCCCTCACGCAATCGCACGTGGCGCCGGGCAACCGGCACGCACAGGTCCGCGTCCCAGATGATGATCCCATCATCCGCGTCGGCCGATATGACGTAGGCGCTGTCCGGCGTAAACGTGACGGCCCGCACGCCGGCATAATGCCCGCGTAGGCGCGGAATGTCCTCGCCCTCCGGCCACCACAGCCGGACCGTGCCGTCGAGCGAGGCGGAGACAATCCGTCCGTCGGGCACATGCGCCAGCCCCACGATCGGTCCCTGGTGCCCGCGTAGCGCCGAAAGCAGGCGTCGGCGCGGGACGCGCAGCTCGCGCCGTTCGCTGCCAGGATCGGGCACGGTCGCGGACTCGTTCGTTTCCCACAGGCGCAGGGCCCGATCATCACCGCCGGAGACCAGCCGCAGACCCGTATCGTCGAAGCGGACGGCGCGCACCGGGGCATCGTGTCCATATAGCACGTCGATCTGAACTTCCGGGCCATACAGATATTGATCCGCGCGCGAACCTGCGAGCGCGGTTTCCAGATTCCAAATGCGAATAGTCCCGTCTACTCCGCCCGAGGCCAGCCGGCCTTCATCGGGGCTGAAATCCAGGCAACTGACTGACCAGCTATGCCCGCACAAGATGGCCGCCGTACTCGCGTTGCCTTCCGCCGCCGCACGGAAGTCCCAGACGCGCACCGTGCTGTCCCTGCCGGCCGACGCCAGCCATCGTCCACTGGGACTAAAAGCCAGCGTCTGCACCGGACCGCCATGCCCAGCGAGTGTGGCCAGGGGTTCACGGAGGTAATTGTCGTCCGAGGTATGCCGGGCCGGCGGGCGCACGAGCCGCCACAGTCGCACCACTCCAGGATTTCCGGAGGCGCTCGCCAGCACCGGTTCCCTCGGATGAAAGGCCAGACTCGATACGGGCGACTGCTCATCGGCCGGCCAGCGCTCGAGCAGAGCCCCATTCGAAGAGCTCAAGTCGAAAAGCCATATATGCCCGGCTGTTGCATTTGAGCGGTCGGCGGAGGCGACCGCCAATAGGACGCCATCCGGCTTTATGGCCGACGTCAGGGGTACGTGCCCATCGAGGTCGAGCCGCGCCAGGACCCGCCCGTCGCTGAAAGCCCGAATCTCGACCTCCGGCTGCCCCTCCAGGCAAACGGCCACAAAGCGCGCCTGCGGGTCAACCGAAATGTGGTGCACCGGATGCGGGAGCTGGGCCAGCGTCGCGGCGCTTTGATCCAGGCGCGACTTCAGGTGCCGCAGCTCCCAGCTCGTGCCGCTGGCCTCGGCTGTCTCCAGCAGGCGGCGGGCAGTTCCGACGTCGTAGGCCCACAGAGCCGTTTCCGCTCCGCGCAGCGCGCTGATCCGCTGGGCCAACTGTTGCTTTTGCTCGGCCGCAACGCGCTCTTTTTCCGCGGCTGTCTTTGCTAAGCGGGCGGTGACGGTAAAACCGATCAAGCCGCTGAAGAGCAGCAGCACCGCTAGGCCGGTCGCAACCATCGGCCACGGATAGCGCCGCACGAAGGTGGACGCGACGTAGGCCAGGCTGGGTGGGCGGGCCGCGATGGGACGCCCATCCAGGTAACGGCGTATGTCATCGGCCAGCGCCGCGGCCGAGCGATAGCGCCGTTCGCGGTCCTTCTCGAGCGCCTTGAGGACTATGGTCTCCACGTCGCCCCGCAGACGCGGGTTGAGGCGCGAAGGGCGCCGCGCGGCTTGCTCCCTAATGGTATGGGTGAGCTGAATGATAGTGCTGCCAGTCGTCTGATACGGCAGTTCGCCGGTCAGTAATTCGTACAACACCACACCCAGCGAATACACATCGCTGCGCGTGTCGAGATCGTGCGGGTCGGCGTCGCACTGCTCGGGGCTCATATATTGCATCGTGCCGACGAGTTGGCCGATGTTGGTCTGGTGCGTCGTCAGGGCGAGGTCCGAATCGGTGGCGCGGGCTACGCCAAAGTCGATTACCTTCGGCTCGCCACTGGAGTCCACCAGCATGTTGGCGGGTTTCAGATCGCGGTGAATTATTCCCCTCTGGTGGCCGTGGTCCACTGCGTCGCATATGCGGGCGAACAGCCGCAGACGCTCGGCGGTGGAGAGCCTCTTTTCAGCCGCGTAGGCGGTAATGCTCCTGGCGCCCGGAACGTACTCCATCGCGAAAAACGGCAGCGAGCAGCGGCCGTCGCCGTGCGTGCCCGCCTCGTAAATTTGCGCGATGTTGGCATGCCGCAGCCGGCCAAGGATTTGCGCCTCGAACTGGAAGCGCCGCACCGACGCGGCCGAAAGGAGGCTGCGGTTCACGACCTTCAACGCCACGACGCGCCGCGGCTGCTCCTGGACCGCCTCGTACACGGTGCCCATGCCGCCGGTCGCAATTACCGACTTGACCCTGTAACGCCCGATCTGTTGGCCGACCAGCGCGTCGGGCGCGGCGGCCCCGCTGCACGGGATTTTGGGAGGCTGCATGAAGTTGGTCGGCAGGTTGGTATAGTGCTCCAGCAGCGTGGTGACTTCCTGGCGCAGCTCGGCGTCGTCGGCGCATGCTTGGGTGAGAAACTCGTCCCGCTGCTTGGGTGCCAGCGCCAGAGCCTGCTCGAAAAGCGCCTGCACGTGTTGCCAGCGATCGGGCGACATGGCAACTACTCAGCGGGGCCTGGGGAACGCTCGCCGGCATTCAGTTCGCGGTGAAACCATGCCTTGGCAAACCGCCATTCCGCATCCACGGTACGCGGCGAAATCTCCAATACGCGGGCCGTTTCGTCCACCGTCAGTCCGGCGAAAAAACGCAAGGTCACAATCTCGGCCTTGCGCGGGTCCTGCTGCTCGAGCTTGCGCAACGCCTCGTCGATTGCCAGCATTTCCAGCGGGTCGGAAGGGGATTGCGCCGGATCGTCCAAGAGCGCGGCCGGCCGCTGCCCGGCGCCGCGCTTGAGCCGGTGCTGCCGCCGCGCGTCCTCGATCCGAATGCGCCGCATGGCCTGCGCGGCCGCCGCGAAAAAATGCCGACGATTGCTCCAGGTTACCTCCGCCCCGCCGACCAGCCGCAGATAGGCCTCGTGCACCAGCGCGGTCGGCTGAAGCCCGCGCCGCAGCGCGTCGCCCGCCAGTTGTTGCTGCGCCAAGCGGTGCAACTCGCTATAAACCATGGCCCAAATTTTCTCGCGCGCCGCACCGTCCCCCTGGCCGGCGGCCTGCAAAAGCTGCGTTACCGGACCCGGTTGTTCGCCGGACATGGGCGGTTCTCCGAGGCTCAGTGGGCGATTTTACTGCGCGCCCGTCTATGCGACGAGTCTTCACGGTTGCGCGACGTAGCGCGGCGTCGTTTGCCTTCGCTGGCGCCTGGGGCCCGCTTCAGCGCTAGCTTCTCCCCGCTGCGGCAGCCCAGGCACTTCAGGGCTGCTTCGGCTGCGACTGATCGCCCTGTGGGGCCGGCTGAGTCTGTGGCAGAGGGCGGCGCGGTCCGCCGCGGCCGCGTTCCTTGAGGGCCTGTTCGAACTGTGTGACCTGTTCGGGCGTCAGCAGCGCGGTGATATCCTTCTTGAGGCGCTCCGCGATCTGCGCTTCGGTCTGGGCGTGCTCTTCGGGTTTGGCTTCCCGAGTCTGGCGCATCGCTTGACGCGTCATTTCGCGAATCGCCTCACGCTGCTCCTTCGTCAGGTCCAGGCGCCCCGCCGCCCGCACCACGCTGCGCACTCGCAAACCTTGCTGCCGCTCGCGGCCACCGCTGACGGCCGCTCGTATCTCACTTAGCTTCTCGCTCTGTTCCCCAGTGAGAATCTTCTCCAGGCCGGCGTAGAAGGCGTCGCTCGGCCTGTTGGCACGAACCTCCTGGAGTTTCTGGCGAAGCTCCTCGCGAAGCTGCTCATTGCCGGCTTTTTGGGCCTCAGTCAGTTCTCTCGTCAGGGCGCGTCTCTGCTCCCGGTTTTGGTCGCGGGCCGCACGCCACGTAGCCACCAGTTCATCGTATTTCTGGCGTTGCTGCGGCGTGAGCTGCAGCTCCTCCGGCAAACTCTCGATCATCCCTTCCAGCCGTGCCGCGCCGCGCGGCTCGCCCTTAAATTGGCTGCGGAGTTGCTCCAGGCCCGACTGCTGTTGCGGGTTGAGTATCGGTTCGACGCGGTCAAAGAACTCGATTCGCAGATTGTCTTGCTTCGTGCGGGCCGCCTTCATCTGGGCTTCCAGCGCCGCAATCCGCTGCTCGTCGCCGCTGGCCTTGGCCTCGTTCAGT
>JAAYXS010000685.1 GCA_012515775.1 Phycisphaerae bacterium | reverse complement strand
TGCGCGACGAGATGAACTGCCACGCCGAGTACGACATCGTCCGCAAAATGCGGGCCTCGATCTGCGTCCTCGGTCCGCTGCTGGCCAAACGGCAGAAAGCGCGCGTTTCGATGCCCGGCGGCTGCGCGATCGGCGACCGCCCCGTAAATCTGCACCTGCGGGCCATGCGAAATCTCGGCGCAGACATCGACCTGGTCAGCGGCGATATCGTCGCCAAGGCCAAGAGACTGCGCGGCACCGAGATGTTCCTGGGCGGCCCGTTCGGCTCCACCGTACTGGGAACGGCCAACGCCATGATGGCCGCCACGCTGTCCGACGGCACGACGGTCATCGAAATGGCCGCCTGCGAGCCCGAAGTCGTGGATTTGGCGAACTTCCTGAACGCGTGCGGCGCCTCGATCACCGGGCAGGGCACGCCGCGCATCATCGTCGAGGGCGTCAAGTCTCTGAAAGGCTGCGAATATCGCATTATTCCGGACCGCATCGAGGCCGGCACATTCATGGTCGCGGCCGCGATCACCAACGGCGAGCTGGAGATCGAGAACTGCCGGCTGGATCACCTGATGGCGTTCGTTGATCGGCTCAGCGCGATCGGCGTCGCGGTCGAGCGCGTCAGCGCGGACAAGGTGAACGTCTCGTCGGCCCGGCGGTTGGAGCCAATCGAGGTGACCACGCAGCCGTTCCCCGGCTTCCCCACCGATTTGCAGGCGCAGATGATGGCACTGCTTTGCCTGGCGGACGGCAACAGCATCATCACAGAGAAGATATTCCCGGACCGTTTCCTGCACGTGGCCGAGCTGGCCCGCATGGGGGCGCTCCTGCACAAGGAAGGGCCCACAGTCATCGTCGAGGGTGTCAAACGCCTGATCGGCGCGCCGGTCATGGCCTCCGACCTGCGTGCCTCAGCCGCCCTGGTTTTGGCCGGTCTGTGCGCCCGCGGCGTCACGCGAGTCAACCGGGTTTACCACCTGGAACGCGGCTACTCGAAGCTGGATGAGAAGCTGCGCAATTTAGGCGCTGAAATCGAGCGTAAAGAAGGCGACGAAATCTAGCGGCGCAGCCGGATTTCGCCGCGGCAAGTCGTGGGGTATCGGGCCGGAGTTGCACCGGATCGGTGCTCGGCCGGAGTTGCACGGGAGTGGTGCGAGAGTTCGCCACGTGGCCGTGAGCGGTTACGACGCCGTTCGGCCTTGCTGCCTACCTACCCCGGCCTTCGATCCCGCCCACGCTACGCCCCGACTCGGATTGTAAAGATCTGTAGAAACGGCGCGCCGCGCAGCAACTCTTTGCAACACACACTCGGGAACTTCGTATAACTCATTAGAAGAGACCCTCCTACTCCCTCCTACCCCCTCCAGCGCGTTGGGCCGCCGAAGAACGGCGGCCCTTTTTTCGCGCTAAGACTGAAACGGGGTCGAGACCCGGAAAAAAGGCTCGGGAGTGCGGTTGTGTTCGCTGGAAGGGCTCGGGAGCCTTGCAGGGTTCACGGAAAGGAGTCGCTAGTCTTTGGGGTTCACGCGGCCGGCTACGGGCAAAACGCTCGCGACCCGTTTTCACGGCACGATGCTGGGGGGATCGTCGTCCCGCCCCGTTCCGCTGAAGCGGCGGTTCGTGACCTGCGTTTTCTCAAATTCGTACCCGAATTCGTACGTGCCATCGGGAAGTATCCCGTAACCGAGCGCCTGCGGGGTGGTCGCCCGGACGTGTCCGTCGGCGAACGCGAAGTTCGCCTTGCCGTCGTGCCGGGCGTCCGGTCCCCCACGGTAATCAGGATTTTGGTCGTCACATCTATCGCTGGTCGGCGTCAGGCGCGGCGGGTCGAGCATGAACCCGTGAAAACCCAACGTGCGAACATCGGCGGTAGCGTCGCCCGTAGTGCCGTTCGGACTATTCGGCAGCCGGCCCACCGGCGGAAAAGAAGCCGCGGTGCCGAGCGAGTCCGCCGCGACCACCGTGTCGCCCACGATGTGGCTGTCACTGACCGGAAAATTGATAAAGCGCTGCGTGCCCGAAATCATGCGGGTGTTCCCGAGAAACTGAAAATTGTAGCCGTAGGAGGGGTTCTTCTCGCTGACCCACCCGGGCGTCTCGGGGCAGATCAATAGGCGGTTGTCAATGCACTGATGTTCATCTTTAGTGGAAGGCTCGTTGAATGCGTAGATCACAACTGACGCGCCCAGGGTGATGTACCAGCGCGGCCGAAATTTCCAGCCGTTGCCGACCCAGTACAAGTTGTTGGTACCGGCCACCTTTGCGGGCCGCCCGGCGACCAGTGTGCCGGCGTGCTCCTGACTGTATATGGTCCAGGCTCGCGCCAGCTCACGCAGCGTCGTGCCGCAGACCGTGGTCCGCGCCGCGCGGCGGGCGGCACTGGTGGCCGGCAGAAGAATGGACATCAGTAAGCTGAGCACGGCGATCACGACCAGCAGCTCAACTAATGTGAAGCCCGAGCCGCTGGGGGGCCTCGCACTTGCGGACCGGCTGCCGGCGTGCCGCGCACCGTCAGTTAGCTTCTTCGCCGCCCGTGACATAAAAGGCGCACAGCGCCTGGAAAATCCCGCACCGCCCCACTCGCCTCGGCTCGCCATGGGTTCTCCCATCACTTCTAAGCGTTACGACAAAGAGCATTACGAAAAAAAGAAAGCAATACCGCAACGTTTTATAGGACAAGCCGGCTCGGGGCAACCTTGGAGGCTATGGCGGATTACGACCGCATCTGTCAGACTGTATTGGGCAATTTAGCCCACCAGCCGATTAGGCGACAAGGAGTACTGGCATGACCCGCCCCAAAACGATCATGGTCGACCTTGACGGCGTGATCTGCACTGAGGAGCGCACGTTCGAGCGGCCCTTGGCCCAGCCGATGCCGGGCGCCCGCGAGGCTCTGGCGCGGCTGAAGGCCGCCGGACACACGGTTATCGTATATACGGGCCGGAATTGGCCGGAATACCGAGTCACGAAGAAATGGCTCGACGATCACGGCTTCGCTTACGACGCACTCGAGATGGGCAAACCCATCGCGGATGTATGGATAGACGATCGCGCGATCCGGTTCTCGGACTGG